>DNLO01000201.1 GCA_003488445.1 Lachnospiraceae bacterium
GATGTGATGAAGGGTCGTATCTCCAAGAAGGAGCAGGAGGAGTTCGAGTCAAAGTCAAAAGATCTGGAGAAGCGCCTTCGCAAGAGCCTCAAGAGATCCAAGCTCATCGTGAAGCTGGATAAGCTGAAGAACAAGAAGGTGGCTTCCATGCTGACCCTCTCCGAGGAGAAGCGCCGCATGGACGATATGATGAAGATGTACTCCATGGGATCTCCGCTCCCCGAGAGCACCGACGGAGACGGCGAGACACTGATCCTCAATGCCAACCATCCTCTCGTGGAAAAGATAATGGCAGCCCCCGACACAGAGAATTCGAAGCTCATAGAGCAGCAGCTCTACGATCTCGCACTGCTCTCCAACAAGCAGCTCTCTGCCGATGAGATGACCAAGTTCATCCAGCGCTCGAACGACATCTTAATGAAGGTGCTGAAGTAAGCGAAGAATATCGCAGAATAAAAAAGACCTCTGACAGATATATGTTTTTCAGAGCAATCAGCACATCTTACTTGGCGAGCTCCTTACCGCCAAGGTGCTGGCGCAGGTGGTACGCCTTAGACAGCACCTGTTATAAGGTAACGAGCGAGCTTAGTAAGATGTAGCCGCGGTTGAAAAACATATATTGTCAGAGGTCTTATTATATCTTCTTCAGTCCTCCATCTGAGCGGGCACCTGCCCCGCCTGCTTGATGGCCATGATCTTATCTTTGAGAAGCCTCGCCTTGTCCTTGATCGCCTTCCCCGCACTGTTCGAAATGAGGATCTCCGGCAGCATCTTAAGAGACTTGTCGAACTCCTTTGATTTGTAATAGAGCGCCGCGATGATATAGTCTACCGTGTGCTGGTCCATGTTGCCGCACATGGGATACCCCTCGGTCTGCCTTGCCTGGATGAATCCGTCCAGAGCATTTTTCAGCAGCTCATCCTCCGCACTCCGGCACTCCTGCAGCTTACCTGCATATTCCGGATCACTCTCATCCAGAGACTTTCTCTGTCCCCTGACTACCCATGCCATCATCAGGCAAAGATCCGCCTTTTCGGATGCTTTGGCTCCGATCACCATATCCGTAGCCAGCGCCATCTCGTATCTCTCCAGCGCCTCTTCATAGCTGTGGGTGGTATGTCCGGTCTTGGAAGGATCCGGCTTGAAGTTGAATGCTATCTTCTCTCTTACTGCCTTCTTCTGGTTGGCTGTGATATAGGGGAAGGTCCTGGCGAATCCGGAATATCCGCACTCCGGACAGGAAACTATCTGATACTTCAGCATATCTATCGGATCGTATATAGGCCTTAAGTCTATATCATTGTCCACTCTCCTTGCCCTGTTGGCCTTCACCGTCAGCGACTTGAATGCCGCGTCACATACAGGACAGGTATACGATTTTGCCAGCAGGAAATCCGCCTCGTCTATCTTCTTGTTTTTTGCTTCGGCGGCCTTCTTTGCTGCCGCCTCCTCAGCCGCCTTCTTCTCTGCCGCTGCTGCCTCTGCTGCTCCGTCGGATTTATTGTCGGCGTAAAGATCGTCCTTTTGCAGATCTACTCCAAAGTTCTTCAGTCCGGATAGTATCCCCATTTGCTACCTCCACATACCTTCTCAGAAATCAACTCTGCGGGAGCTTAAAAGAAGACTTGAGCGACACCACCCTGTTCATCACTATGGCATCGTCCTTCGAGTCCTTCACATCCACACAGAAGAATCCGTTCCTTACGAACTGGAAAGAGTCATATGCCTTGGCACCGGCGATCTCCGGCTCCGCATAGCACTCTTCCTTTACGATCAGAGAGTTCGGGTTGACGTTCACGTCTCCGTTATCATCATATACCCCTTTTTCCTCGTCCACAATATTCTCGTAGAGGCGGGCAGTGAACTTCACCGCGCTGTCTGCCTTCACCCAATGTATGGTGCCCTTCACCTTGCGGGGCATCTCCCTGTCGGTCCCCTGCTTTGTCTCCGGATCGTAGGTACAGTGCACCACGGTCACTCTTCCTTCGGCATCCGTCTCGTAGCTTACGCACTTTACGAAGTAAGCATTCATGAGCCGGACCTCATTTCCCGGGAAGAGCCTGAAATACTTCTTCGGAGGCTCGATCATGAAGTCATCCCTTTCGATATAAAGCTCCCTGCCGAAAGGTATCTCTCTCTCTCCGAGCTCAGGGTTGTCGGGATTGTTCACTCCCTTTACCATCTCTGTCTGTCCCTCGGGATAGTTATCTATGATGAGCTTCACGGGATCCAGTATCGCCATGATCCTCTTGTCCTTTACCTTGAGATCTTCTCTGATGCAGTACTCGAGCATGGGCATCTCTGCAGTGGAGTTTGCCTTGGACACACCGGAGAGCTCCACGAACATCCTGAGCGCATCCGGAGTATACCCCCTTCTCCTCAGTCCTGCTATGGATACGAGTCTCGGATCATCCCAGCCGTCCACCGTACCGTTCTCCACCAGCTTCTTGATATATCTCTTTCCCGTCACCACATTGTTCAGATAAAGCTTGGCGAACTCTATCTGTCTGGGAGGCATCTCGAAGCCCACATTCTCCACCACCCAGTTGTAGAGCGGTCTGTGGTCCTCGAACTCAAGTGTGCATATGGAATGAGTGATGCCCTCGAAGGCATCCTCCAGCGGATGGGCAAAGTCATACATGGGATAGATGCACCATTTGTCACCCGTGTTCTGATGTGTCAGATGTGCGACCCTGTAGATTATGGGGTCACGCATGTTGATGTTAGGCGAAGCCATATCTATCTTCGCCCTGAGCGTTTTCTCGCCGTCAGCGAACTCTCCGGACTTCATACGCTCGAAGAGATCCAGGTTCTCCTCAATGCTCCTGTCTCTCATGGGATCGTTCTTTCCCGGCTCGGTCAGTGTGCCTCTGTACTCCCTCATCTGATCCGCGCTCAGATCCGATACATAGGCCAGCCCCTTCTTTATCAGAGTGACTGCTGCCTCATACATCCTGTCAAAATAATCGGAAGCAAAGAAAAGCCTGTCCTCATAGTCGGCTCCCAGCCACTTCACATCGGCCTTGATCGACTCTACGAACTCGCTCTTCTCTTTGGTGGGATTGGTGTCATCGAATCTCAGATTGAACTTGCCGCCGTACTCCTTTGCCAGTCCGTAGTTCAGGAGTATGGACTTTGCATGTCCTATATGCAGATAGCCGTTGGGCTCGGGAGGGAACCTGGTGTGTACACTTTTATACACGCCCTCCTTCAGGTCCTTGTCTATCTCGTTCTCAATAAAGTTGCGGGATCTCTCCTCTGCCATATCCGAAACCTCTTACAAATTCAGTTTATTAAAGCCTGTTTGCGCGAGCGCAACAGGCTTTGCGTTAATGCTGCTGTCCAGAATCGAACTGGAGACCTCCGCACTACCAATGCGGCGCACTACCGACTGTGCTACAACAGCAATGCAAGAATTCTATCACGTTTTACGGACTAATTCAACATTTTCCGAAAGACACGGGCTACACACGGTCTACAGATATTTTCTCAGTTTTCCCCTTATCCTCTGTATCGCGTTGTCCATGGCTTTTTCATTCTTGCCGAGCACATCTGCGATGTCCGAATAGCTCATGCCTGTCACGAAGAGTTCCAGCACGTTCTTCTCCATTGGAGACAGCTCTTTCTCTATGGCCTGCTCCAGCTCCTCGCTCTTCTCTCTGGACAGTATGACCTGCTCCGGATTGAGCCTGTCACTCGCCATGAGCACATCACCCATCTCCACTGCACGTCCGCCGTTATCCTCACTTCCGGTCTGCTCATAGAGCGACACGTACGTATTCAGCGGTATGTGCTTTTTCCTGCCCGAGGCCTTTACCGCAGAGTATATCTGCCTGGAGATGCAAAGCCTTGCGAAAGTCCCGAAGGAAGCATCCCTCCCGGGATCATACTCCTGCACAGCCTTGAAGAGCCCTATCATCCCCTCCTGTATCAGATCCTCCGTCTCACCTCCGATCAGATACATCGTAGACGCTATGGATCTCACCACGTCCTTGTAGCGCATGAACAGCTCATCCGTACCGGCGGGCTCCCCCTCTCTTGCATTTTCAATTATCTCTTCATCCGTAAATCCACTCATATT
>DNLO01000119.1 GCA_003488445.1 Lachnospiraceae bacterium
ATCAATCCGAACATGGAGTTTGTCATATATACTCTGGACTTCAAGGTGGCAGCATCAATGCGGGATATACTGGCACGCTACGGGATAAATGATGTGAACATCATACAGATCGCGGTATCGAGGCTCACATCCAAGAATGTGTTCGAGAACCAGCCTGCTCCGTGGATCATCACGGCGGCTGCAGAGACAAAGTGACCCGGGTGAGGCGGACTCCTGCCAGTTGACTCCTAGAGTGATCTAGGTGGGACACGGCCGCCTCTTTCCTGTCTTCCACTCTGCATCGCTGCTGCGGGCAAGCCCACATGGAGGCCTGACATTCGTCGAGGTTAGAGCTTTAGTCCCGTTTAAAGTATCTGTAGGTTCAAATACACAGAAGCTGTCGCACTCCCCAGGCAACTATATTTTATCATAGATACGCCGGCGATGCTGTGATATTTTTTTCTCTCGCGGCCCTGAAAAGATGGGCAAAGCTCGTTCAAAAAACACCACAGCCCCGCCGGCTCAGGCAAACAGATGGGCAAAGCTCGTTCAAAAAACACCACAGCCCCGTCGGCGTAAAAAATATAAACTTTGCAGATTTGGGTTATTATGCTATACTATGTTGGAATTTTGAGGAAAGTATATGGGAGGTCATATAAGATGAAGCATATAAAGACACTGAATACAAGGGATTACAAGAAGTCAACCGTGACAGGCGGATGCGGCGAGTGCCAGACGTCATGCCAGTCAGCCTGCAAGACGAGCTGCACCGTGGGCAATCAGTCCTGCGAGAGCAAGAATAAGTAATAAGACAGGTGAAGGCCGGCGGCAGCAGGGATCCTGCTGCCGCTATAATTTTGTCCGGAAATAGAAGAGTAAGAGCAGAGAATATGATACATGAATATAAAAACAACGGATACAATATAGTGCTGGATGTGAACTCCGGAGCGGTCCATGTGACGGATGAGATAGTATATGACCTCATACCGCTGATGGAGAGGAATATCAACGCTTCGGATGTGGAGCTCGCGGGGCTCCTCTCCGGGAGATACAGGGTGGAGGAGGTGCATGAGGCTGCACAGGAGATAAGGCAGCTGAAGGAAGAGGGCTCGCTGTACACTCCGGATACCTTCGAGCAGTATGTACAGAGCTTCACGAAGGGCAAGGTGGAGCATCCGGTGGTCAAGGCTCTGTGCCTGCATATAGCCCATGACTGCAATCTCCGCTGCAGGTACTGCTTCGCGGAGGAGGGCGAGTATCACGGCAGACGGGCGCTTATGAGCTATGAGGTCGGCTGCAGGGCCCTGGACTTTCTCATAGAGCACTCCGGTGGAAGGAAGAACCTGGAGGTGGACTTCTTCGGCGGAGAGCCTACCATGAACTTCGAGGTGGTGAAGCAGCTCGTGGAGTACGGGAGAAAGAGGGAGAAGGAGACGGACAAGCATTTCCGATTTACCCTCACCACCAACGGGGTACTCCTGAACGATGAGATACTTGACTTCGCCAATAAGGAGATGCACAATCTGGTACTCTCCATAGACGGCAGGAGAGAGATAAATGACAGGATGCGACCTACTGCATCGGGTAGCGGCTCCTACGACATCATACTGCCGAAGTTCAAAAAGGCCGCCGAGTCAAGGAACCAGACAAACTACTATGTGAGAGGGACATATACCCATTACAACACGGACTTCGCGGCAGATGTGCTGCATCTGCATGATGAGGGCTTCGAGCAGATATCTGTGGAGCCCGTGGTATGCGACCCCAAAGAGGACTATGCCCTGAAAGAGGAGGATCTGCCGGTACTGCTTGAGCAGTACGACATCCTGGCGCGCGAGATCATAAAGCGCAGAAAAGAGGGGAGATTCATCAATTTCTTTCATTTCATGATAGACCTGGAGGGCGGCCCCTGTGTGGCTAAGAGACTCTCGGGCTGCGGAGCGGGCTGCGAGTATCTTGCGGTGACACCCTGGGGAGATCTCTATCCCTGCCACCAGTTCGTGGGGGAGGAGAAGTTCCTGCTGGGGAATGTATATGACGGCATAGTGGATAAGGACATCCCGAAGGAGTTCGGAGAGGCCAATGTCTACACGAAGCCCGAGTGTAAGAAGTGCTTTGCGAAGTTCTACTGCTCCGGAGGCTGCATGGCGAATTCTTACCATGCCTCCGGCAACATAAACGGAAACTATGCAATAGGATGCGAGCTGCAGCGCAAGCGGATAGAGTGTGCGATCATGATAAAGGCGGCGCTGGCTGAGGAAGGAGAAGAGAGCGATGCTTAAGGACTGCTACGAAAAGTACTATTACGACCAGAACTACAACTGCGCCGAGACCATGATAAGGGCAGCGAACGAATATTACGATCTGGGGCTGCATGACAGAGATATGATAATGCTTGGCGGATACGGAGCAGGTATGCAGACAGGCAATACCTGCGGTGCCATCCTCGCTGCGGTATCTGTTCTGTCAATGAAATATGTCGAGCAGAAGGCTCACGAGAGCAGTGATATCAGGCCCGTGACCACAGCCCTGATAAGGGAGTTCAATAAGAGATACGGCTCGATACTCTGCAAGGATATCAAGCCTCAGTCATTCGATCCGAAGTTCAGGTGCAAAAAGACCATAGAGACCGCCTGCGACATACTGGAAGAGGTGCTCGAAGAGTACGAAAAGACCAAAGGGAAAACGGTATAAATACACTTGCAGAATACCTGTAATGTAGTAAAATAGTGCTTTGGATTATTTTTTGATTACAAAGGGAGACTGAAATGAAGAAGAGAACTGCGATAATAGTCCTTATCATCATGTTCGCCGCCATGGTCGGACTGGGATATCTGGACTACCCGGTAATAAGGGATACCGTGAACACACCCGGACAGGGAGAGTCCATTAAGCTGGGACTGGATCTGGCGGGAGGCGTATCCATCACATATCAGGCCACGGGAGATGAGGATCCTTCGGCACAGGATATGGCGGATACCATCTACAAGCTGCAGCAGAGAGTGACCGGATACTCCACCGAGGCTCAGGTGTATCAGGAGGGATCGAAGCGTATCAATATAGAGATCCCCGGAGTGTCCGATGCCAACAAGATCCTTGAGGAGCTGGGCAAGCCCGGATCTCTCTACTTCATCAAGGAGACGGGATCTGACGGAACTCCCAACTATGAGTACAACGGACTTGGCTTCCAGCTCACAAAGACTCTGGACGAGCTGAAGGCCGACGGATCCATAGTATGCGACGGTACCAATGTGATATCCGCAGAGCCCGCTACAAGGACAGATACGACTACGAGAAAGTATGTCGTGAACCTTACCTTCGACGAAGCGGGTACGGCTGCGTTCGGACAGGCTACCACGGATGCCTTCCACAACGGCGAGACAATAGGTATCTACTATGACGATGCCTTCGTCTCGGTGCCCAGGGTCAACGAGCCTATCACCGGTGGGCAGTGCGAGATCTCAGGTCAGGACTCTTATGAAGAGGCTGACAGGCTGGCTTCCACCATAAGGATCGGCGGACTCACGGTAGAGCTGGAAGAGCTCTCATCCTCAGTGGTAGGTGCACAGCTCGGATCGCAGGCGATCAGGACATCCTTCCTCGCTGCAGGCATAGGCATCCTCATCATCTTCATCTTCATGGTGTCTGTATACTGGGTTCCGGGACTGGCTTCCGGATTCGCTCTCATCATATATACCGAGCTCGTTATAGGGCTCATCAAGGCTTTTGACATCACACTGACGCTGCCCGGTATAGCAGGTATCATCCTGTCGATAGGTATGGCAGTGGATGCGAACGTGATCATATTCGCACGTATCAGAGAGGAGATCGCGAAGGATGTATCCGTGGCTACAGCAATGAAGACCGGATACAGCAAGGCACTCTCGGCTATCATAGACGGTAATGTGACGACCCTCATCGCCGCAGCCATCCTGGGTATCAGGGGCACGGGTACGGTGCAGGGCTTCGCAGTGACGCTGGCTCTGGGTATCGTGGTATCCATGTTCACGGCTCTCGTCATCACGAGGCTCATAATGAACGGTATCTACGGAGTCGGCGTGAGCAAGGAGAAGTACTACGGCAGGGCAAAGCAGAGGAAGACTCTGGATATCGTGAAGAGAAAGTGGCTCTTCGTGGCCATCTCATCAGTGCTCGTAATTTCGGCTCCCGTGCTGATGCTGATAAACAGCAGCTCCATCGGGCATCCGCTGAACTTCTCACTGGAGTTTCTGGGAGGCACCTCTACCACTGTGGATATAGGTGAGGACATGACCCTGGATCGCCTGGAGAGCGAGGTGAAGCCTCTCGTGGCAGATATCACCAAGGACAATGCGATCAATATCTCCAACGTGGAGGGAAGCAAGGTGAACATCCGTACCAGAGAGCTGACATTAAACGAGAGAGAGCAGCTGACTTCTGTACTGGAGGAGAAATACAGTCTGGGTACAGAGGCCATAGAGATGGAGAACATCTCGGCTACCATATCCAACGAGATGCAGGCAGACGCCATCTGGGCTACCATCATTGCTCTGATCTGTATGCTGATATACATCTGGATCAGGTTCAGGGATGTGAGGTTCGGTGCAGCATCGGTTATAGCACTTCTGCATGACGCACTCGTGATCGTGGCATGCTATGCGCTGACGAGGATCAGTGTGGGCGGCACCTTCATCGCAGCAATACTTACGATCATCGGTTACTCCATCAACGCCACCATAGTCATTTTCGACCGTATAAGGGAGAACCTGCACGTGATGGGCAAGGCGAGCCTGGAGGATATAGTGAACACCTCTGTGACACAGACACTTTCCAGGTCGGTGTTCACGTCGCTGACCACCTTCATCACGGTGCTGATGCTCTATATACTGGGAGTATCCAGCATACGCGACTTCGCGCTGCCTCTTATGGTAGGTGTCATCTGCGGTACATATTCGTCGATCTTCCTCGCAGGAAACCTCTGGTATCTCTTCAGACAGATCAAGGGTAAGGCAAAGAAATAAGCCTTCGTAAGATCTCAGGATAAAGGATAAGAAAACTCCGCGACCCGTACGGGCCGCGGAGTTTTTGGTCTGATCAGTACTGCTTCAGGGTCGGGTCTCAGTCGAGGTTGACCTTTTTCCTGTTGATCAGGATGCAGGCTATGTAGAATGCCACGGACAGTATGAGCTGGAACACCGTGATCTTGGTGAACATCCCGGCATACAGGCTTCCGAGGCCGGGGTCAAATCCCTCAGAAAACTCTCCGTTCATGACTTCGAAGAATCCGGCAGAAGAGAAGATGGCCACCTGAGCCATGATCTGATTGGCCACATAGATACCTATGTAGCAGAGGATGGCTCCCAGTATCTTGTGCTTCTGCCACAGCTGTCCTACGGTGACGCAGAAGTAGAGCGACATGGTGGAGGCGAGGGGAGATATGATCCCCATCAGGAGGATCGAGATGATAAAATGCGGATCATCCACACCGAATATGGACATCATCTCGTCCGCAAACTCCTGAAGCTCTGCGGAGTTGACTGCCATAGCCTGCAGCACCCCGGTGGCAGCTATAAAAAGCGAAGCCAGAGTACAGATGAGAGAAAGAAGCTCCCATATATAGCCGTTTATCAACTTGGCATTCAGTATATGATCCGGGCTCACCGGAAGGGTGAAGGTCAGATATCCCTCCTCTGTGTACAGGTTCCTGTAATATCGCAGCACAAGATAGATCTGAAGGATGATGCTGGCAGCGATCAGCCCGATGTAGAATATGCCAATAAGTGCAAAGAGCAGCACGAGTACCCCGATGGAGTCTTCCATATGAGGGACGGCTCTGAGGGCCACATATGACATGAGCCCGAGCCCTATCAGGACCGCATCCAGGAGTACGGGGATCTTCCACGTAACCATAA
>DNLO01000009.1 GCA_003488445.1 Lachnospiraceae bacterium
TGTCACTGATCTCTGCGCTCCCCTGCTCCGCCTTTTTGCCACAGGCGGTGAGTGAGAATGTCAGCACGACACACACTGATACAGCTGTGATCTTTTTCAACTGTTTTTTCATCTTCATCTTTTATCTCCTTATAATGACGGCCATATGCTCTGTACAAGCTCATGGCACGCTTTTTTTGAAAAGGAAGGNNCTTTTTCATTTGCTTTTCCACCTTCATTCTTTATCTCCTCTGTTTATACTCGCGATCAAAACCAGCTGACATTTTATAACTGTTCAGAACGGCCATACATTCTGCACGAGCTCCAGGCATGCTTTTTTTGAAAAGGAAGGATCCTGCAGCCTGATCA
Source organism: Lachnospiraceae bacterium (assembly GCA_003488445.1). Classification (GTDB taxonomy): domain Bacteria; phylum Bacillota; class Clostridia; order Lachnospirales; family Lachnospiraceae; genus NK4A144. The sequence goes on from DNLO01000009.1 coordinate 349, forward strand.
TGTTGGCATCTGCCATCTCCTCCGTATAGTCGTCGAGGAAATATGCACTGGTACGTCCCTCTCCCAGATGACATACCAACGGTCTCACGGCCGTCCCCGATATGGCTGCATTTCCGTTGCTGTCCTTTATGATGGACACATACACCATACCTCCCACCATACGGTTCATCACTCCGGCACCCGTTCCGCTTGTGGCATTCACGAAGTTGCCGATAGAGTAATATACGGGCATCGTACGTCCGGTTTCATCTCTCATCAGCTCAAAGGGCTCTATCACATGGGGGTGCGTACCTATCACGATGTCCGCACCGCTCTCCATGAAGATCCTTGCCCACTTTCTCTGCTCCCTCGAAACGCCGGTCTTATACTCATTTCCCCAGTGAGGACACACCATGACGATATCCGATGCAGCCTTTGCCGCTAAGATTTCATCCCTCACTCTCTTCTCGCTCAGATAGTCTACGAGATATCCCTTCCCCTTCGGCATCTGTATGCCGTTGGTACCGTAGGTGTAGTTGAGCACGGCGATCCTTATGCCGTTGCACTCCCTGATGCATATCTCCTGTCTGTCCTCCTCGCTGTCGTGTATCCCGACCACGTCTATACCGGGATGGTGTGTCTCCCAATAAGCCAGACAGTTCTCTATCCCTTTAGCCCCTCTGTCCAGGGCATGGTTCGTCCCCTGCAGGATCACATCAAACCCTGCATCCGCCTCTGCATCTGCCAGCTCATAAGGGGAATTGAACGATGGATACCCGGTATATTTCAGACTGCTGCCCCCGAGTATGGTCTCCTGATTGACTATGGCGATATCCGCAGCCTCCACCGCGGGCTTCACATTGACGAAGAGTCCGCTGAAATCATAACCTCCGTCATCTTTTCTTGCATCCTGAAGTATCCTGTCATGTGCCAGCACATCTCCGACCATGACTGCCGTGACTTTACGGGCTCCCTGTCCCTGCTTCAGCTGTCCTGCATAGGACACTGTGCATGTATTGAATACGAGGACAGCTATGACTGCTGCAAAGGCCGAGGCTCTTCTTCGCATTTCATCACTCATCTTTGGGTCTGTAAAGCAGCCCGAAGGTCCCGGTCCCGACATTGACCGAAATGGACGCAGAAGCCCGGGTGATATAGACCTTATCAAAGGACACTCTTTTAAGCACCTCATTTTTTATCCACTCCAGCTCCCTGCGCTCCAGTCCCACATGAGTGATATAGAGTACACTTCGGTCGGCCTTCTTCAGCCTGCCCACCATGGAGAGGATATATCTCTTTCTGGCATGCTCTCTCGTCCCCAGATAGATCCCCGCAAGCTTCATCTTTCCTCTTCTCATCGCCATCACGGGATGTATCATGAAGGCCTTGGTGATGCCTATTATCAGTCTGTTATTGATCTGGTTCGACTTTACCAGAGCATCCAGATTGTCCACAATAAAGCTCGTACGGACCTTTTTCTTCATCTCAGTGAGCTTCTGTATGATCTCCTCGGGACTGCTGCCGTTCTCAGCCATACGGCAGGCCTCAATCGCCATTATTCCAAGCCCCGTGGATATATGGCCCGAGTCAAATACCGTGACATTATCGAAGGCTCTCGCGACCTCCTGTGCGTCCAGATAACTCGAATCCGTCACTCTGGTGGATGCCGCAAGGTGGATGATATTGTTGGCATGCTGCAGTCTGTCCGCGAAGAAGCTCACATACTCGTTATGCTCAATTCCCTGTATCCTGGCATTCCCGTTCTTATTCCCGATATAGGAAAGGACCGCCTCCGCATCTATATCCACTCCGTCCCTGAAGCTTCCGTTATCCGTATTGATCTTCATGGGGATTATGCCGATATGATATCTCTCTACCAGCTCCTTCGGCAGATCTACCACGCTCGGTACCGTGATGATCACGTTTAACTTCTTGCTGTCTCCCCTGATCCAGGCGGTACTGTCCTCCAGCACCTGCTCCTCCGTCGTATCCAAACTCACAAGCTCATCCGGAAGGAGCCTCTGCAGCTCATATTCCAGAGTCTTTCCGCTGACAGGCTTTATCACATATCCGTCAAAGCCCTCCTTCCGGTACATCTCCTTTACATCCGCCCCTGCGTTGGCTGTCAGCACCGATATCCGGGCATCCCTGCTGAGTCCGCCCGTCTGTGTCCTGATCAGATGCATGCATTCTATACCGTCCATTTCGGGCATCACATGATCCATGAATATCACATGATATTCATTGTTGAGCGTTTTCTGCAGCGCCTCTTCGCCGCTTCCGGCCGTATCTATCATCACCTTCGTATCGCGGAGCAGCTTGGTGGCCACCATCAGATTGGCCGCTGTATCGTCCACTATCAGCACCCTGGCCTTGGGCGCCTCGAAGGAGCTGGAATATACCAGTGCCCTCTCCCCGCCGTGCCTCATAAGTATCTCAGGGCTCCCTATGGGGCTCCTGTCGGCTACCTTCTGAGGTATCTCTATGATGAAGGTCGACCCCTGGGTATATACGCTGTTGACCGTCACCTTGCCTCCCATGATGTCCACGAGCTGCTTCACGATGGAAAGTCCCAGTCCGGTACCTTCTATGTATTTATTCTTCTCTTCATCCACTCGCTTAAATGCCGTGAAGAGGTAAGGTATGTTCTCTCTTTTGATACCCATTCCCGAGTCGCTTACCGAATACACCAGGGTCACGCTGTCTTCATCGATCTTTTCACACTGGACCGAGAGCATCACATATCCCTCTCCGGTATACTTCACTGCGTTGTTCAGCACATTTATGAGTATCTGTTTCAGCCTGATCTCATCCCCTATGAGACCCGACGGTATATCCTTCGCTATATTCGCCCTGAACTCCAGACCCTTCTCCTGGGCGCGCAGCCTCATCATGGTCACCACATCGGAGATCATATCTATAGTGTTGTATTTTGAGGGTACTATCTGCATCTGTCCCGACTGGAACTTGGACATGTCCAGGATATCGTTGATCAGGCTCAGCAGCATCCGGCTGGCTGCCTGGATGTTCTCCGCGTCCTCTGCCACCTCATCGGACACATCCTCTCT
>DNLO01000033.1 GCA_003488445.1 Lachnospiraceae bacterium
TCAGGAGCGCCTCACAGGTGCAGTATGTAGCCAAGGCCGGCAACTACAGGAATCACGGCCTGTCCTACAGGGGAGAGCTCAGAGTGCTGAGGGTGATCATGGGATATGATTATCTCTGGAACAATATACGTGTGCTGGGAGGAGCCTATGGCTGTGGTGCCAGCTTCCTGAAGACCGGCAACTGCTTCATGATGACATACAGGGATCCTCATCTGAAGAACTCCATCAGGGTATTCGACGAGGCAGCGGGCTATATCAGGGACTTTAAAGCTTCGGAGAGGGATATGACCAAGTTTATAATCGGTACCATATCCGATATAGACACGCCGCTGACACCCAAGGCGGAGGGACTCAGGAGCCTCACCGCATATATGAACAACATAGACTTCGAGGATGTGCAGAGAGAAAGGGATGAGATCCTTTCCTGCACGCAGGAGAAGATAAGAGAGCTCGCACCCTATCTGGAGGCCGTGACGAAGGACGATACCCTGGTGGTAGTCGGATCCGAGGCCAAGATAGATGCCAACAGGGATCTGTTCGGAAAGGTAGACAATCTGTTTTGAGCGGGGACGGCTTCAGGTCAGGGTTCGTAGCGATAGTGGGACGTACCAACGTAGGCAAGTCCACACTGATGAACCATCTGATAGGCATGAAGATAGCCATCACCTCGAACAAGCCTCAGACCACGAGGCGCAGGATGCAGACAGTATATACAGACAGCCGCGGGCAGATAGTGTTCCTGGATACTCCGGGGGTGCACCTGGCACACAACAGGCTTTCCGAATATATGGATGATGTGGCCTACAGATCCGTGGAAGACGTGGATCTGATACTCTTCGTGGCGGAGCCCGTGACATACATAGGCAAGGGCGAGCAGGAGATGATAGAGCGTATCCGCAGATCCGGCAGGGGTGTGATACTCGCACTGAACAAGGCGGACACCGTGGAGGAGAGCAGGCTCGAGAAGGCCAGAGAGGCCTACGAAAAGGCTCTGGATATCATAGACTGTGTATACGTATCCGCCCTGAAGGGCAGGAATATAGACCGCCTCATAGAGGTGCTGATGGACAACCTCCCCGAAGGACCTGCTTTCTATGATGAGGATACGGTGACGGACGAGACCGAAAGGGATATATGCGCCGAGATAGTCAGGGAGAAGACACTGAGACTGCTGCGGGATGAGGTGCCTCACGGAGTGGCGGTCAGCGTGGAGTCCTTCAGGGAAAGGGACGACGGTCTCATAGATATCGCAGCGGATATCATCTGCGAGAGAGACTCCCACAAGGGGATCATTATAGGCAAAGGCGGCTCGATGCTGAAGCGCATAGGAAGCGACAGCCGCAAGGACATCGAGACACTCCTGGAGGCCCATGTGAACCTGAAGCTCTTCGTGAAGGTCAGGAAGGACTGGAGACAGAACAAGGGAATGCTCAGATCCCTGGGATATGATGAGCGTTCTTAAGAGCCTGCATGGAAAAGGATGAGCCATGAGTGATGTGATAGAGACCACCGGGATGATCCTCGCGGGCTTCGATTACTCGGAATATGACAAGAGGCTTCGGATCCTCACGGCAGATGTGGGCAAGGTGACGGTCTTCGCCAGAGGGGTGAGACGCCAGAACTCAAAGTATATGGGAATGACCGATATGTTTGTCTTCGGCCGCATCGGTCTCTTCGCCGGGAAGAGCGCCTACAATCTCTCGGGCATAGAAGTATCGAATTACTTCGAGGGCATCAGACAGGATATGGAGAGGATGTGCTACGCGTCCTACTTTGCGGATCTCGCAGACTACTCCGTGCACGAGAACATGGACGGCAAGGGCGTGCTGATGCTGCTGTACAGATCGCTGCAGGCACTTGAGACCGAGAGCATAGACAACAGGATCGTCAGGGCTGTGTATGAGCTTCGCATGGTGATGGAGAACGGAGTGTATCCGGGACTTCCCGACAGGAAGGTGCTGCCGGGGACAGCGAGCGCCATGAGACATATCGAAGAGGCGGATATCAGGAGTCTGTATTCCTTCAGGGTGACGGAAGAGGTGGAGGCCGAGCTCATACGGACGGCAGACTTATACAGGAAGAGATATATTCAGGGCAGCTTCAAGTCTCTTGATGTGATGGAGGCTATGGGCTATGATACCGTGATGGGACAGGGCAGTGAAAGCTGAGTGAGATAATGCAACAGCAGGCATACAGAAGGAGAAAAAAGAAAAGAAAGAACAGGAACAAGGTGATAGTGGCAAGATTGATATTCGCTGCCGTGATCATACTTGCCGTTGTTCTTCTGATCTTCGGAGGATACAAGCTCTACGGTGTCATATCGGATGCGATGAATGACGATGTGTCGGTAACTACGGTGACAGTCACCGGAAGGGGAGAGATAAAGCAGACCATAGTGGAGCAGTTCGACCCCGGGATGTACGATGAGGACAGCCTTAGGAAGGACATAGAGACGAAGGTAAAAGATGCCGGCAGTGAGGTGAGCGCAGAGGAGCTTGATATAGAGGACGGCAAGGCAGTGCTGAAGATGAAGTACGACTCGGACGATGCCATGTCAGCTTTTAACGAAGAAGTGTTCTATGCGGATACCATAGATGCCCTGAAAAAGCAGGGTGTGACCTTTGACACTGCGGCGGAGGCTGCCGGGGGAAGCCATGCGGTTATAGTTTCGGAGACGATGGATATCAGGTGCCCGAAGAAGATACTCTACACTGACGGTGATGTGAGCACAGACAGTGAAAATGAGAAGCTCGCCCACTGCACCACGGAGGGTGGGGCACTGGCGCTGGTGATATATTAGCGGTGTGATATAGCGTGGTATAGATACATTACAATAATAGATTCAACCTGGAGGAAATGAAATGGTAGACAGTATGGAAAAGATCGTCAATCTGTGCAAGGGCAGGGGATTCATATATCCCGGTTCGGAGATATACGGAGGACTGGCCAACACGTGGGATTACGGCAATCTCGGTGTGGAGCTCAAGAACAATATGAAGAAGGCCTGGTGGAGCAGATTCGTCACCGGCAATAAATACAATGTGGGCGTGGACTGCGCGATACTGATGAACACCCAGACATATGTAGCGTCCGGACATATCGGCAGCTTCTCCGATCCTCTGATCGACTGTAAGGAGTGCCACGAGAGGTTCAGGGCAGACAATATCATCGAAGGCTGGGCCAAGGAGAACGGAGTGACCCTGGAGTCGTCCGTGGACGGCTGGTCCAACGAGGAGATGATGGACTACATCAAGAAGAACTCCATACCCTGTCCTACATGCGGCAAGCACAACTTCACCGACATCAGGCAGTTCAACCTGATGTTCAAGAC
>DNLO01000084.1:0-1158 GCA_003488445.1 Lachnospiraceae bacterium
TTCTCCGTCCGCTCGGAGATAAACGGGATGATACGGGGCCTGGGCTTTGCCGAGGAGGATAAGGAGAGGAGCATATCTACACTATCCGGAGGTCAGAAGACAAGGGTGGCGCTGGCCAAACTTCTCCTGAAGAAGCCTTCGCTCATCATGCTGGATGAGCCCACGAACCATCTGGATCTGCGCTCCATAGAGTGGCTGGAGGGCTTCCTTCAGAGCTATAAGGGAGCTGTACTGATAGTAGCTCACGACAGATATTTTCTAGACCGTATCGTCACGAAGGTGTTTGAGATCGAGAACGGAAAGCTTTCCGTTTTCACGGGTGACTACTCCACATATGCTGCCAGGAAAAAGGAGCTGAGGGATACACAGATGAAGGCTTACCTGAACCAGCAGGCAGAGATAGCCCATCAGGAGCAGGTCATCGACAAGCTGAAGTCCTTTAACCGGGAAAAGTCCATAAAGAGGGCCGAGTCCAGAGAGAAGATGCTGGACAAGATAGAACGTCTCGACAAGCCGGCTGATACAGATGATGCCATGAAGCTTAAGATCACCCCTTCCATAATATCCGGCAGGGATGTGCTCTCGGTGTCGGAGCTCTCAAAGGGGTATGATGGCATGAAGCTCTTTGAGGGAGTTTCTTTTGACATCAGACGAGGGGAGAGAGTGGCCGTGATAGGAGATAACGGCACGGGCAAGACTACTCTTTTGAAGATCATTACGGGCAATCTGGAAGCGGATAACGGTTCATTCAGTCTGGGGGTCAATGTGAAGCCCGGTTACTATGACCAGGAGCACCAGGTACTGCATCCTGACAAGACCCTGTTCCGGGAAATATCCGACGACTTTCCCGCAATGGACAATACGAAGATAAGGAACACCCTGGCTGCCTTTCTGTTCTACGGTGATGATGTATTCAAGCAGGTGTCGGCTCTGTCCGGAGGAGAGAGAGGCAGGCTGTCTCTTGCGAAGCTCATGCTGGGCAATGCCAACTTCCTGATCCTGGATGAGCCCACCAACCATCTGGATATCACATCCAAGGAGATACTGGAGAATGCCCTTAACGAATACGAGGGTACCGTGCTCTATGTCTCGCATGACAGATATTTCATCAACAGGACAGCCACCAGGATACTCGCCCTTGAGGGAGGCACCTTTACC
>DNLO01000084.1:1265-7512 GCA_003488445.1 Lachnospiraceae bacterium
TCGTCCGATAGACCGGGAGGATCTGCTTCGAGTTCAGCGGATACAGGTGCCGGGGCATCAGCGGCATCGTCTGCCGGGAGCGGAGTCAGTGAGAGCAAGCTTTCATGGCAGGAGCAGAAGGCGCAGGAAGCCGAAAAAAGAAAGAGACAGAACCGGATAAAGAAGGCAGAAGAAGAGATATCACGTATCGAAGAGCGTATCGATGAGATAAACAACGAAATGGCCGACCCGGCGATCTCCACAGACGTGGAAAAGCTCACCGCGCTTTCAAAAGAAGCCGATGAGCTTGGAACCACATTGGAAAGACTCTATGAAGAGTGGGATTCACTGCAGTCCGAAACTGAGTGAGTCCGGCACTGATGCCTGTCTACAGCATCTTTTCCAGTCTTTTTGCTATCTGCTTGATGAATTCCCTTGTGTTGCATACCGTGACATCCTTCATTGTGGTAAGAGCCACGAGATCCTTTGTCATGAAGCCTTCTTCTATTGTGGTAAGCGTAGCCTTTTCCAGCTTGTCGGCGAAGTCCGAAAGAGCAGGGAGCTCATCGAACTCACCTCTCTTGCGCAGAGCCCCGGACCAGGCGAATATGGTCGCCACTGAATTGGTAGAGGTCTCCTCGCCGTTCAGGTGCTTGTAATAATGCCTCTGTACCGTGCCGTGAGCTGCCTCGTATTCATACACACCCTTGGGAGACACCAGTACGGAGGTCATGAGAGCGAGTGAGCCGCAGGCGGAGCTTACCATATCACTCATCACATCACCGTCGTAGTTCTTGCAGGCCCAGATGAAGCCGCCCTCCGACTTCATGACCCTGGCTACGGCATCATCTATGAGTGTATAGAAGTAGGTGATACCTGCTTCATCGAAACGTGTCTTATATTCATTGTCGTAGAGACCCTGGAAGATATCGCGGAACTCACCGTCGTATTTCTTTGAGATGGTATCCTTGGAAGCGAACCACAGATCCTGCTTCGTGGAGAGAGCGTATTCAAAGCAGGTGCGTGCAAAGGACTCAATGGAGGCATTCACATTGTAGAGAGCCTGGAGCACTCCGGGGCCTTCAAACTCGAACACGGTCTTCCTTGTCTCGTTTCCCTCACTGTCGGTAAAGACAAGCTCAGCTTTACCGGGCTTATCCACCTTGATCTCGGTATCCTTATATACATCACCGTATGCATGACGTGCGAGAGTGATGGGCTTCTTCCAGGTCCTTACATTGGGCTCTATGCCTTTCACGGATATTGGAGCACGAAATACCGTGCCGTCAAGGATAGCCCTTATGGTGCCGTTGGGGCTCTTGTACATCTTCTTCAGATCGTATTCTTCCACACGCTTCTGGTTGGGGGTGATGGTGGCGCATTTTACAGCGACTCCGTATTTGAGCGTGGCATTGGCAGAGTCTATGGTCACCTGATCGTCGGTGTCATCCCTGTGCTTCATGCCAAGATCGTAGTACTCGGTCTTCAGATCCACGAAGGGAAGTATCAGGTCGTCCTTGATATATTCCCAAATGATCCTGGTCATCTCATCGCCGTCCATCTCGACGAGAGGGGTTTTCATAGCTATCTTTTCCATGTGTGTCCTCCGAAATGATGTGGTGTTTCTGATTGTCGAATGCAAACAATTATACGGTTTCTGAAACATTTGGTCAATTTATGATATAATCATTTCTGTATGGCTAAAGACGATTTTCAGACTGTCCTGAAGGGCAAAAAGCTGCCTATACTGACTCTCGACAACAAGTGGTACCGCCTGTTCGAGAAGAATATGACCCCCGAGATGAAGAGACTGGAGGGTCGTATTAACGACCTGTTAAAAGAGCAGGGAAGAGTCACAAATGAGGTAAAGGATCTGAAGAAGATAAAGAATAACCTCATGGCTGAGATAGTGGCGAACATGCCCGAGGACGGACGACAGCCTGACCCCTCGCATCAGAAGAAGATAGCAGAGAGCAAGAGGCTCATCGATCAGGTGAACGAGCGGATAGCCAAGTATGATGACGACATGCTGGACCTGCCAAGGATGATCGATGAGGAGAACTTCAAGCTCATGCTCCTTTCCATGGAGATCTGCTATGACGAGTTTCTTTCCAATACAGAGGATATCGAGGACATAAGCGCCTGGATCAAATCAATGCGCATGGAGCTCAAGCGCAACATCATCAAGAAGCAGCAGATGGAAGTGAAGAATGTGGAGCTCTACACATATATGAATGATATATTCGGCTCGGATGTCATCAACCTTTTCGATATCAAGTATGATGTGGAGGCAAAGAAGAAGCAGCTGATGGAGGCTGCCGAGGCAAAGGCCGAGAAGAAGAGAGCTGAAGAGGCAAAAGAAAGAGCGGAGCAGAGGATGCTGTCCGGAGGAGGAGACAAATGATACCGGTTCTTACGGCAAAGCAGATGACCGACGCTGACAGATACACACAGGAGGAGCTGGGACTGTCGCAGCCGGTGCTCATGGAGAGAGCCGCTCTTAGCGCATACAGTGTGATAAATGAGCTGGCGGATGTGAAGACACTGCGTACGCTTATCGTCTGCGGTCCGGGCAATAACGGGGGAGACGGCATAGCTCTGGCACGCATCATGTGCGAGAGGGATATAAGACCTGCGGTATATCTTGCGGGTGGAAAAAGATCCGAAGGCGCGGCTTCACAGCTTGATATACTGAAGAAGATTTATCCGGATGTTGAGATCCGGGATGAACTTCCGTCCGAAAGATATGATCTGATAATAGATGCCCTGTTCGGCATCTCTTTGAACAGGCCTGTCGAGGGGGCATTTGAAAAGGCTGTGGACTATATCAATGAGTCCCATCGTATGGGTGCCATGGTCATCGCCATGGATATGCCCTCCGGAGTAGATGCCTCTACGGGACAGCTCCTCGGGGCTGCCGTCATGGCGGATACAACAGTGGCTTTTGCGTCTTTTAAGGCCGGCCATCTGCTGTTCCCGGGAGCCATGTATTCGGGGGAGGTGGTCCTGAAGGATATAGGCATACCCGAGTCCGTGCTGGACGCGCGGGCAGACATACATATATTCCACGACAGGGAGATCAGCCTGCCGGCCAGAAGTCCCTACACCAACAAGGGCTCATACGGCAAGGTCCTCATCATAGCAGGTTCAAAGGGGATGGCGGGAGCTGCGATACTCTGTGCCGAGGCGGCTCTGCGCTCCGGCTCCGGTATGGTCATGGTATATACCGACGAGAGCAACAGGCAGATCGTTCAGACAGCGCTGCCGGAGGCTATCGTGACTACGTACAACGGAGAGAAGAAGCAGGACGCTTCCGCCCGCAAGTCTCTGGATGATGCCTTCTCATGGTGCGATACGGTGGCGATAGGTCCGGGACTGTCAAAGTCCGACAGTGCGAAGGAGATACTCAGCTATACTCTGGAGCATGCGGGGGTTCCTATCGTTATAGATGCGGATGCATTGAACATCATAGCTTCGGATGCCGGGATACTGGCCGATTCCTCCGCCGATGTGATCATCACCCCTCATGTGGGAGAGATGTCACGGCTTACGGGTATAGCCACCGGGGAGATCGCGAAGCATCTGATCTCCACAGCAAGAGACTTCTCCAAGTCCTACGGCGTGATCACTGTGCTGAAGGATGCCCGTACGGTCATCACATCAGCCAGGGGAGATGTGATGATCAATATCAACGGGAACAACGGCATGGCTACCGCCGGCTCCGGAGATGTGCTGACGGGCATCATTGCTTCGGTGCGGGGAAGGGATATAGACAGCTTTACTGCGGCGTCTCTTGGCTGCGCACTTCACGGACGGGCCGGAGATGCGGCAAAGGCGGCACTCGGAGCCGATCATATGATCGCAGGAGATATAATCAAATATATAAGATGAACAATGCTTGACCGCAGAGTAACGATATGACGGAGGATGAGATGTATCCGGCGGATAACGCCGGATGGTAAGCAGAAAACATGAAAGAAAACAAAAGACTGTATTTAAAAATAGATCTTGATGCCATAAGGTTCAACCTGGAGAGCATGCATCGCAATCTGAAGCCGGGCACCAAAATGCTCGCCGTGGTCAAAACGGATGCATACGGACACGGAGCAGTGGCTGTATCCAAGGAGATAGAGGATGCGGAGTATCTCTGGGGATATGCGGTCGCTACGGATGAAGAGGCTCTGATACTGAGGCATAACGGGATAAAGAAACCGATCCTTGTCCTGGGCTATACCTTCAAGGAAAGCTACGAGGATATCGTGGCCAATGATATACGGCCGGTAGTCTTCAAGGAGGATATGGCCAGAGAGCTTTCCGAGGAGGCTGTAAAGCAGGGCAGAAAGGTATATTTCCACCTGGGGGTGGAGACCGGCATGGGACGTATCGGGGTTCCTGCCGATGCCGGCAGTCTCGACCTCGTAAAGCGCATCGCGTCCCTTCCCAATGTAGAGATGGAGGGTATATTCACACATTTTTCCAAGGCTGACATGAAGGATAAAAGCTTCACATATGAACAGCTTTTAAGATTCAGGGGATTTATCGACATCCTTCATGAGGGGGGCATAGACTTCGCTATTCATCATGCATCGAACTCGGCCGGGATAGTGGAGATAGCCGATGCCAATCTCGACATGGTGAGAGCAGGCATCACCCTGTACGGACTGTGGCCCTCGGCGGAGGTAGAGCACAGGATCGAGCTGCATCCTGCACTTGCCCTCAAATCACATATAGTTTATATTAAGGAAGCCCAGCCGGGCTATGAGGTGGGCTACGGCGGCACCTGGAAGGCGGAGAGACCGTCGAGGATAGCGACCATACCTGCGGGGTATGGCGACGGTTATCCCAGAGGACTCTCAAATAAAGGATATGTACTGATCCGCGGCAGGAGGGCGCCGATAGCCGGCAGGATATGTATGGATCAGGTAATGGTGGATGTCACGGATATCCCGGAGTGCACGGATTATGATGAAGTGACGCTCATCGGACGCGACGGGGACGAGGAGATCACTGTGGAGTCGCTTGCCGCGATGTACGGCGGGTTCAACTATGAGATAGCGTCCTGCTTCACCAAGAGGGTCCCGAGAGTGTACTACAGGAATGGCGAGCCTGTAGCTACCATGAATTATTTTTCTGATTTCAACACTACTGATGTGTAGACGGTAATGATAGGCAGGTTCATAAAAGACAGATCCAATAAAGAGGACAGATACGAGAGTGAGATCAAGTCCATAGTCTCCGAGGGCACTGACACCGGAGGGCTGGAAGAGTCAGAAGCCAAGATGATAGAGAAGGTCTTCGAGTTCGACGACAAGACCGCTCATGATATCATGACTCATCGTGAGGAGATCAATGCAATAGAGGATGTGACGCCTCTGTCGGAGTGCATAGATATCATCCTGGATGGCGCGAACACGAGATATCCCGTATATCACGAGAACATAGACGATATCCTGGGTACCATCCATATGAAGGATGCCATAAGAGCCGGAAGAGACCAGAGTCTTTCGGATAAGCCCATCGCCGATATAGAAGGGCTTATAAAGCAGGTATCCTTTGTGCCCGAGACCAGGAAGATAGATGAGCTATTCGCCGTGATGCAGGCAAAGAAGACCCATCTTGTGATAGTGGCGGATGAGTATGGCCAGACATCAGGGCTCGTGACTCTGGAGGATATACTGGAAGAGCTGGTGGGGGATATCCTGGATGAATACGACGACGAGGAAGTAGACATTCGCAAGGTGAGTGAGGATGTGTACATTGTCCGCGGACTGACACCGCTCACTGATATAGAAGAAAGGATAGGAATACATTTCGAGGAGGATCAGGTGGAGACATTGAACGGTTTCCTCACATCCGTCCTCGGTCATGTCCCGAGATCCGGTGAGATCTTCGAGACAGACTATGGAGGATATAATTTCCATGTGATATCCATCAGCAATCATGTGATCCAGAGCGTGAGGGTCCGCGCCATAAAGGATCCTTCATCGGGTGCGGGCACCTGAAAACGGATGGGTGTGGCAGGTAAAAGACAGCAGACAGATCAATCAAAGAAAGGGATAAAGACATGTCAGGACATTCAAAATTTGCAAATATCAAGCATAAAAAGGAAAAGAACGATGCCGCTAAGGGAAAGATCTTTACGATCATAGGACGTGAGATCGCAGTCGCCGTAAAAGAGGGCGGCCCGGACCCGGCCAACAATTTCAAGCTCGCCACGGTCATAGCCAAGGCAAAGGCCAACAATATGCCCAACGATACCATCGACCGC
>DNLO01000122.1:0-1651 GCA_003488445.1 Lachnospiraceae bacterium
ATGATGGCGGGATGTACTCCGTGAGCCTCGGCGATAGCCTTGAACTCAGGCACCTGCATGTCTGCTATATCCTCTGCCAGCATATCTCTCTCGGGACGCTGAGGTGAGCCGAGGGGCATGAAGCCTATGGGCTGTATATCATGTGCCACGAGATAGTCGAAGAGCTCCTGCTGCTGGAAGCAGGGATGCAGCTCCAGCTCGCATGCCACAGGCTTGATGCGGAACTGATCGATGACCTGCTCGAGCTTCGGTATCGTCATGTTCGATATTCCGATATTCTTTACGAGACCCTTGTCTACCAGTGCCTCTATCTGACGGTATGTATCCATGAACTCAGCCACCGAGAAGGGCTTGCTGTCAGGATTTCTGGAATCCACATCGCATCCCGGTGCATGATAGTTCGGGAAAGGCCAGTGGATGAAGTAGAGATCGATATAGTCACACTTCAGATCGGCTATGCTCTTCTTTGCAGCCTCTTCGACCTTCCTGTGCATATCGTTCCAGACCTTTGTCATAATGAAGAGATCCTTACGCTCTACCACGCCTTCCTTGATTGCGTTGGTGAAGACCTCTCCAATCTGATCCTCATTGCCGTAGCAGGATGCACAGTCAAACATGCGGTATCCGATACGTATGGCTCCCGCCACTGCATTGCTGACCTCCTCGGCAGTGAAACGATCCGATCCGAAGGTTCCCATGCCTATACAGGGTATCTTCTGACCTGTGCTCAATGTGATCTGTGGTACTTTACTTGCATCAACACTCATTATGAAACCTCCAAATCCAAGATCTGTTATCTATTGCAGCCTGTCCGTATTTCTGCGGCTCACGCTATGAATAATAATATACATTAGACGAAACGTTTCGTCAAGATGTAATTCAAAAGAAAACAGGGGTTCCCGAATATTTCCGGGAACCCCTGATAACAGTGAATCTTTTAACGTATCGTCTTGTAGAGAGGTCCGTATGCCGCACATGCACGGTAGTCGGCACCTTCTTTGTCCGACCCAAAGGCATTCCACGCTGCCGGGCGGAAGATGTCGCTGACCGGAACGTTATGCATGCATACCGGAATGCGGAGCATCGATGCCATGGTGATGAGGTCCGCGCCGATGTGTCCGTAGCTGATGGCACCGTGGTTGGCGCCCCAGTTGTTCATCACGTCATAGGCATTCCTGAAGGGAGATCCCTCCTTGCCGTCGCACCTGGGAGCGAACCATGTGCAGGGCCATGTGTAGTCCGTCCTCTTCCACAGTACATCCGATACCTCGTCGGGCAGATTGACCGTCCATCCCTCTGCTATCTGCAGCACAGGTCCGAGATTCTTTACCAGGTTCAGCCTGATCATGGTCGCAGGCATCTCCGCTCTTGTGAGGAACCTCGATGAGTATCCTGCTCCCCTGAAGTATCCGTTGTCGGCGGGACACCATTCAGTGGCATTCATGATGGTCTCGATATCCTTCTCGGTCACATCATACCATTCCTTCATCACGGCATTGCCGTTCTCATCCTTCACCTCGCCGCAGGCATCAAGACAACATGCGCCGGAATTTATCAGATGTATGAAGCCGTCAGCTTCCTTTGCCTTGCCCGTGATGTCATATCCCGTCACACGCTTCACAGCCGAGCCGCTCCAGTAGGTACGTACATC
>DNLO01000122.1:1765-2104 GCA_003488445.1 Lachnospiraceae bacterium
TCCGTTCAGAGTGTCGTTCTCCGTAGCGAGAATGAAGGGCTCCCTGGCGCCGTTCCAGTCAAAGCTTGTATTGAGTATAGCCTCGGGGAAGTCACAGTTCGGCCAGTGGTCCGTCCACTGCCTCTGTCCCTGGAAGCCACCGCATATTGCATTGTGGCCCACTGCCTCTTCTTCGCATCCTTCAGGCAGATTCTTGTTGCCCTGATAGAGATCCTCTATGATGCAGGCCATCTTCGCCGTGAATTCCCAGTCCTTCTCCTTCTGCTCGTCGGACTTCTTCACGAAGTCGGGGTTCTTGTCGAAGCCGGGCTTGCAGTACTTCTTTATCCATGCGAGAGC
>DNLO01000122.1:2165-6243 GCA_003488445.1 Lachnospiraceae bacterium
TTCTGGTATTCATCCTCATTGTAGATGTGCTCTTCCATGCGTCGGAGTATCTCCACTTCATCCACCGACTCCACTCTCATGCCGAGATATTCCTCGAAGAAACTCTGATCTATGATGGAGCCGCCGATACCCATGGTGACCGATCCGATCTGCAGATAGGACTTGTCCCTCATGGTAGCCGCTGCCACTGCTGCCCTTGCGAATCTGAGGAGCTTTGTCTTCACATCCTCAGGGATCACACTGTCATCCGCATCCTGTACATCCTTGCCGTAGATGCCGAATGCAGGAAGTCCCTTCTGCGCGTGGGTAGCCAGCACACTTGCAAGATACACCGCACCGGGTCTCTCGGTAGCGTTCAGTCCCCATACACCCTTGATGGTAAGAGGATCCATATCCATAGTCTCCGATCCATAGCACCAGCAGGGAGTCACAGAGAGAGTGATCGCCACTCCCGCTTTCCTGAACTTCTCCTGGCAGGCTGCCGACTCAGCCACCCTTCCTATGGTAGTGTCAGCTATGATCACCTTTACCGGCTCACCGTTGGAATACTTGAGATTCTCCTCGAAGAGCTTCTTGACGGAATTCGCCATGCCCATCGTCTGATCCTCGAGAGACTCCCTTACCTTCAGCGGGCCTCTCCTTCCGTCGATACAGGGACGTATTCCTATTACGGGATACTCACCCAGATACCTGTTTTTTGCCATTTCGTTACCCTCCTATACAATATGAATTATATTACCGGTCTTATCAGTATTCCTTTACATCAAATGACCGGCGCACCGCAGCACGGAAATCGTACAGATCTCCGAATACTCCGTCTGCAATCATCTGTGCTCCGAGATTGCCCAGCGAGCTTCCCTCACCGGGTCCCGCATATACCTTTCTCCCCGTGGTCTGTGCCGTCAGCCTGTTCAGATAGTCAGCATTGGAGCCGCCACCCACTATATGCAGGCTGTCATATTTCTTCCCCGTCATCTTCTCCAGGTTGTCTATGCTCTTCGCATAGCATACGGCAAGAGACCTGTATATCACGCGTGCCAGCTCCCCCGGTGTCTCCGGCTTCCTGCCTCCGGCCTCGGTCACGGCCTTCTGTATCTCCTCGATCATCGACTTCGGAGCGAGGAACCTGTCATCGTTCGCGTCTACCGTAGCATCTCCTTCTGCCTCCTCTGCCAGGTCGCACAGCTGAGCGAATGAATATTCCTCTCCCTTCGCCTTCAGCTCGTCACGCACGGACTGTATCATCCAGAGTCCCATGATGTTCTTCAGGAATCTGTATCTGTGATCATATCCGCCCTCATTGGTAAAGTTGGCTTCTCTGGCCGCATCGGAGCAGTTCGCCTCCTTCAGCTCGCACCCCAGGAGCGACCATGTCCCGGACGAGAGATAGAGCGCCTCATCCGATTCGGACGGGACAGCCATCACAGCCGATCCTGTATCGTGTGTGGCAGGCAGGACCACCTTGCAGTTGAATCCCACTTCCTTCTGTATTTCTTCCTTCAGATCTCCCACAACGGTCCCGGGCATGGAGAGCTTTCCGAAGAGCTTTCTCGGATACCCGAGCCTGTCTATAAGTTCCATATCCCAGTCGTTCGTCTTCGCATCCACGAGCCCTGAGGTGGTGGCGTTGGTGTACTCCTGACATTTCTTCCCCGTCAGCAGGAAGTGAAGATAGTCCGGCATCATGAGCATGCTCTCAGCTCTGTCCAGCTTATCGGACTCCGTCTTCTTTGCTGCCATCAGCTGGAATATCGTATTGTATATGGCCCTCTGTATACCGGTCCTTCTGTAGAGCTCATCCTCCGGTACGATCTTGTACACCTCGGCGTCCATCCCGTTCGTACGAGCATCTCGGTATGCGTATGTAGGTGCTGCCAATCCGTCGTTTGCATCCAGCAGGGCATAGTCCACACCCCAGGTGTCTATCCCCATGGATACCGGGATCTTCCCCTCATCCTTGCAGACCTTGAGTCCGGCCACGATCTCCTTCAGGAACCTTTCGGTCTCCCAGACCTTGTGTCCGTTGCTGTCCACAGCACCGTTGTGAAAGCGGTATATCTCCTCTATCAGGATCCTGCCGTCCTCTGCGTGTGCCAGTATATGTCTTCCGGATGACGCTCCGATATCTACCGCCAGATAATACTTTGTCTCCATATCCCAATCCTTTCTATCGCCTGCTGCGCAGGTCTCTGACAGAGTCTCCTTCTCTGAGCTCGGCCGACAGCAGCACCCGCTGCACTGCGGTCTGCCCCTCACTCTGCAGTCTCGCCATCAGTATCCTCACAGCCTCAGAGGCTATCTCCTCCATTGGCTGTACCATGACTGTCATCATCGGTTTCATCACCAGGTTCAGTGTCAGCGCGTCGAAGCTGATGAGCGATATATCCTGAGGACAGGATATACCCTGTTCGTTGATCGCCATCACCACGCCCAGTGCCACTTCATAGTTACTCATGAATATAGCCGTAGGTCTGTCAGGCTTCGGCAGCGCGAGCAGCTTCTTCGTACCCGCGTATCCAAGCGATACACTGTGTATCCCCTCGTGATACTCATATGCCCCCGAGATCGGAAGCCCTGCCTCCTTCATGGCGTTGCGGTATCCGTCTCTTCTCTGCTTTCCCGTATACTCCTCGGAGTATATGGCGGCGATCTTCTCGTGACCGCGCCTTATCAGATACTCCACCGCTGTCTGTGCCGCTGCCACATTGTCTATCGTCACACAGTCCAGATGGGCACCGGGTATGCTCCTGTCCAGCGTCACTATCGGTATATCCGCTCTCTTCGCGCTCTCCAGGAAGCTCTCGTTCGAAGACACCGGGATCACCAGTATGCCGTCTACCTTCTTATCCACGAGAAACTTTATATTCTCTGCCTCGATCTCTTCATCATTATTGGAATCGCATATGATCATCCCGTAGCCGCTCTCTCTTGTCAGAGCACCCACATAGTGAGTGAGCAGCCCTCCGAATGTGCCCGATATGTCATATATAACGAACCCTATGGTCCTGGTCTTTTTCGTGATCAGTCCTCTCGCCATTTCATTCGGATGATAATCCAGCTTCTTTACGGCATCTTCTATTTTTTTCTTGTTCTCCGGACGGACATTTCCTCCGTTCAGATATTTCGAAATCGTTGATAGTGCGAGCCCTGTTTCTTTCTTGATGTCCTTGATCGTAGATTCCATGTTTATGCGCCTTCCGGGTACGTGAAGCAAAGTCGAAACGTTTCTGCTTTTCCCATGTTAGCACACTTCATGAAATATTAAAAGAGATTATTGAGATCTTGGCTTATTTAGTTACCACCTGGAGCGGCACGTTCATTATCTTGGCCACCTTTTCTATGGTGTGTATGTGCCTTCCTATGGCAGCCCCGAAGTGGTGGGTGGGGCCGCATTCGCTCCACTGGTTGACGAACTCACGCGCACCGCAGGCGAAACGTGTCCGCATATTGGTGTCTCCTATGGAGAGGATCTTGCCCTCTTCGTTCACACCCTCTGCCGCTATGAACTTGAAATGCCCGTCACCGTCCTGTGTGATGGCAAGATATGTGATCTCTCCCGTAGGAGGATAGAACTGCGTCAGGTACCCGCCGCCTGTCTTGCCATGGAAGACCTTTACTATCTTCATGGTAGGCTTCCTTCCCTTTGATATGTCATAGTCACCCGAGCCGCTGTGTCCTATGATGGCTATGTCATCATTAAAGTCGATGGAGTACATCTCTGCCAGCTGACCCGTACCCGATATGGTCTTCAGGATGCTCATGGCCATGGCCACCTTCATGTCTCCCTCTACGGCGCAGGCTGTTCCCTGCTTTATCAGCATGGAGAATGCAGGTATCAGCATGCTGTCAAGCACTCCGGCCTTGCCTGTTGCATAGCCGTCATAGTGAGATGCAATGAGGCCCAGCTTCTCATCCTTTACCCACTGCTCGAAAGCCACCACGTATCTGGCCATCTCCCAGACTTCCTCTATGCTTCCGCCGCCCTCGATATCGAAGGTGTCAAGTATATCCTGAGCCTTTGCCCTGATGGCTGCCTCGTCATTGATGTCATCAGCGATCGCCCACATCTTCTCCCAGT
>DNLO01000193.1 GCA_003488445.1 Lachnospiraceae bacterium
CGTTCCGATGATCCTCTCCAAATCCTTCCCCCGTAAAAGATCACATCCGATAAACCATTTTATCCGAAAGATATACGGTTCTCAAGATGGCAGCCGGATCCCTGCCAGATCGTTGATCACTTCCCCCGCTATGATCAGCCCTGCTACGGACGGGACAAAGGCTGTCGATCCCGGGATGTCTCTCCTCTCGGTACATTTCCTGGCCGTTCCCGGCGGGCATATACAGTGCTGTCTGCAGCTGATGGACATATCCTCCAGCGGCCTTATCGGCTTTTCCTTTGAATATACCACCTTGAGCGAGTCTATTCCCCTCTTCCTGCACTCATGCCGCATCACCTTGGCCAGCGGGCAGACTGATGTACGGTAGATGTCAGCCACTTCGAACATAGCGGCGTTCATTTTATTCCCCGCTCCCATGGAGGATATGACCGGCACACCCGCTGCCTTCGCCTTTTCTATTATCGCCAGCTTTCCTGTGACCGTGTCGATCGCATCCACTACATAGTCGTACTCATGGAAATCAAACTGATCCTGTGTCTCGGGCAGGAAGAATGTTTTGTACGTTCTGACCTCACAGTCCGGGTTTATATCGTGTACTCTCTCTTCTGCCACGTCTACCTTATATTTTCCGACCGTTTTTCTCGTAGCCAGTATCTGCCGGTTGATATTCGTGAGGCATACCCTGTCATCATCTATCAGATCCAGGGAACCTATGCCGCTCCTGACCAGAGCCTCCACGACGTAGCCTCCCACTCCTCCGATGCCGAATACAGCCACCCGGGAAGATCCCAGTCTTCCCATCGCTTCCGCACCATATAACAGTTTTGTCCTCGAGAACTGATCCAGCATGGTCTCTCTTACCCCCGTTCACACTTCGTTTCAGAGGTCACTGTAGAAGGTGTCGATATTCTGCTCCGGGAGTGTCACCGGATCCCAGCCGTAGTCCTGATATGCGGTGATATCGAGGTTGTTGGCTGCCACATAGTTTGCTATGATCTGAGCTCTTGTCTTCTCCCGGACCTTTTCGTCCTCACCGTCTTTCATGAAAGCATCATAGTTGCTTCCAAAGATCTTCTTGGCACTCTCGGTGAAGCCGGATCCGTCCTCCACCACGTCAAAAGAAGTGACCTCATAGCCGTCATCCGACCACTTCACATGTATGCATCCCGGATAGGATCCGCCGGACTTGTTCTCCAGAGTTTTGCCGTTAAGGTCGTAGTTGAATATCCAGAAGTTGCCGTATACTTTGATGTCGGACTTGTCCGACTCATCCATTTTCACGATGACCGGACAGGGAATGCTTACCTGGGCTTCGGGGTAATTCCCGGCGTATTTATCCGTCAGATATTTGTACAGCACGCTGTAGAAGAGCTCAGGTCCGGGATAATCATATGCAGGAAGTGCACCACTCGTCTGCTTGTCTCCGCCTACCGTCTGAAAGGAGATGGGCTCGGCATCAGCCACAGCTCTGAACATATCATCAAACCGGCTTTCTGCGGTCGCCTGGTCATAATCCTCGAACTGGCTGTTGCAGGTCTTGTAATAATATGTCCCGCTCCCATCCGCGTTATATTCGACGTACGCCTCTTCGGTTTCGATGATGAAGCCGCCGTCTACGAGATACGTGGACATGAAATGGTTGCCGCCCACATAGAGATCGCCATCCTTTACAGAGAGCGGATATGCTGTCCCGCCTGATGCCACCGTGGCAAGATAGGCCGGTGCTCCTTCCTTGTAGCAGTATATCTCCGCATCTATGGCGCAGAACTGCCCGGGCTCATTCTCGTATGTCCCTGATGATACCAGGAGCACATCCGTATCGCCGAGGGTGACGTTGGCATAGCCCCTGCCGTTTTCCAGCTTGTCCACGATCTGTGTGAACGTATCGCACCCGCTGATGTCAAGGCTTCCCGTCTGTTCCGGAGCTATATATACATCCGATACCCGGAAGGTCTCCGGGCTGTAAGGATCCTCTCCTTCAGGTGCCCCTGTCTCAAGATAATCTCTTGCGTTAAAAGTCTCTCCGGTCTTCTCTTCCTCATCTTTTATCCCGGGAACGAGCTCCGTGATATACGTCTCTCCGGAGACAGGATCCACGTAGTAACGGATCTGTGCTGCCGTATAGGACCGGTATAATACGACTATAGTACCGTCTTCGTTCGTTGATACATCCCAGTATTCAGAGTATCCTTCCGGGTTGATGTCTTCATCATACCCTGACCCGATGGACTTATTGTAATTGATCACCGCAGTGTATGCCTGGTCTTCCGTAAGCCGGTCTTCCGAAGGGCGGTCTTCCGAAGGCTGATCCTCCGACACCGTGATCTCCTTCTCCGTGCCGCTTTCTGCTTTTTTTCCGCCGCATGCAGTCAGGAGCATGGCCACACATAGGATCACAGTTATGAGGGTTCTTCTTTTTTTCATTTTTATGCCTCTTCCTTTTTGTTACACTCTTTATCTCCGAAACACATATATTATAATCATCTCGTGGCAGATTGGTAAACATGCGGGATCCAAAAAAGAAACCGCCTGATGGGAAGACCCGTCAGGCGGTGTTTTTCATGGCTTTTCTTTTGCCTGGAGCTTACATCTTGCCGTGCTCAAGGGCAAGAGTCTTTGTGGTGATATCGCACACCTCTGAAGGACCGTAGTACTGGATGGCACCGGGATAGGTGTAGCTGGTCTTTACAGCCCACTCATCTCTCTTGGACTCGAAGTACTTGAACGGAGCTCCGTC
>DNLO01000087.1 GCA_003488445.1 Lachnospiraceae bacterium
TAAAAAAGATACTGAAGTCTGCAGCCGTCATACTGGCAATTCTTCTGGTCTTTGCACTTGCGCTGCTGCTGTGGATCAAATACATGGTCTCATGGCGCCTCACCGATGTGGGGAGCGAGACATCCCCGGACGGCAGATACCGTCTCAGATTTCAGGCGGTGGGAGAGGCTGACTTTCCCTTCGGGCCGTCTCATGCGAAGGTGACTCTTTATGACGGCCGGAAGAAGCTTCGTGAATTTCGCGAGGATATATCGGATGACGGCGGGGCCTTCCGTCCGGAAAACTATTCAGTCGAGTGGATGCCCTATGGCGTGGTCATCACCTTCTCCGGGAGTGAGCAGCCTGACAGGGAGGTGGAGATCTTCTTCGACGGCAGGGAGGCTTTCGAAGGCTACAGCGATGAGGAGATAGCGGCGATCCTTAAGGACAGATACCACATAGAGAATGTGGAGAGGATCACAAGGGAAAGCGGCGGTTACAGTATCAGAGCCGACGGCATAGATTTTCGCACGGACGACAGGATGGCACTGCACGACAGCTACCGGCAGGAGCGCTTCAAAGCCCTGACCGATGAGGTGTTCCCAGAGCTCGTACAGAGAAGCCTGTCGTGGGAGGAGGAAAAGGGCGAAACCCCGGCGGATACAGTCTACACCCCTGTCATAGCCATGAACGGTCCGGGAAAGAGCGATCTTGAATCCTATTGCGCAGATATATGCGAGTGGCTCACATACTGTTTTGAGCGTTTTCCCTATGAAGAGGGAGGGGATGCCTACAGCGGCTTCATCCTGACCATACCGTCTCCCGGGTATGCCAAAACGAGGTACTCTTTTTCACAGAATCCTTATCTTGCCGGCTTCAGCGAGAACGAGACTGAGTTTTACAACGGACTGTATTCTTTTATCAGCAGCTATATCGACGGTGAATATGATGACCTGATCAAAGCGGACGGGATTGATGCTGCAAAAGCGGATGAGGGTTATACTGAGCAGTACAATCCGGATATCACCGGAGAGGCGATCGCACTCTGGGGCACATACGAGCCGGATGTGACATATGAAGCTCCCGACGGCAGAGAGTATGGGCTTGTCCCTGTCGACCGTGCTCTGGGGAGCAGCTATTACGTGCTCATGTCTTATGCAAAGAAGGGCGACCTTGACAGTGCGAAGCTCATCAATATGGATCCCTTCTGTGGCAGCGGCGGGGAAGCGAACCTTCTGGCTTTCCTGGAGGACGGGAAAACGGGCTTCATAGGACTGACTTATAACGGCGGTGATGATGGGCTTCTGTTTATGACAGGTGACGGCGGTGAGAGCTTTGCAGAGGTGTCGCTGCCCGTGCCTGAGATAACCTTGCCGGACGGCAGGCTCTACAACCCATTCACAGTGCCTGAGGAGGTATGGGAGGAGCCGGGAAAGGTGTATCTTAAGGTCGGCCAGGGAGCGAACGGGGACTATTACAATGAAGAGCTCGCCTGCCATCCCTGCGGCATATACGTATCCGAAAACAAAGGCAAAACCTTCAGCTTCCTGAAAGAGGGAAAAGAAGAGGAGTGAAGAGCAATTTCACTGCGGATGTGGTAGACTTGACCTGAAAAGACAACGCAACGGGGAAGGATACGGAAATGTCATCTGATAAAGCTGATACAAAGATACCTGAAAAGGGATATCTGCTCGAAGACTTCAGGCTGTTCCACAACACGGATACTCTGGGCACCGATGTCGGCGTGCACTTCCATGATTTCTATAAGGTCACTTTCGTGAAGTACGGAAGCGGCAGCTATATGATAGACGGCAGGATCTACGATGTGACCACGGGAGATATCATCCTGGTGGGAAGAGGAGTGCCTCACCGGCCCTCGTTCGCGCCGGGCAATCTTTATGACAGATATACGCTATATATCTCCGTGAAGATGCTGGAGGATTTCGACATCCCCGAGTGTCACATCCGTGATCTTTTCTCCTCGGAGAGTGCGAACGTCATCAGACCCGAAATGAAGGAGACAGACAGCTTCGCCGGTGTGCTGGAGCGCATAGACAGGGAAAAGAGATCCTCGTCTTATGCGTCGCATCTTGCAGCCAGACTCGGTGTCATAAGGTTCCTCATCGAGGCCGGAAGGTGCAGGGAGGAGTCGGCACTGACGGTGCCTCTGAGTGCTGCGGAAGAAGATGATATGCTCAGACTCCTGAGATATGTGAATGACAATATCAGTAAAGTGATGTCGGTGGATGATATTGCGGAGCACTTTATGACCGAGCCTTCAAAGCTGGATGAGGACTTCAGGACTGCCTTCGGATGCCAGCTCGCGGAATATATGAAGAACCGCCGCCTGACCAGGGCACACGAGATGATAATGGACGGGGAGGATCCGGCGGAAGCCTGCTATTCATGCGGGTACGGAAGCTATAAGGACTTCGCTGATTCCTATGAGGATAAATACGGAGTGCCGCCCAAGAGACCTGTGAAGATCGAAGCCGAAAAGGACATATTCACCGATTATTTCCCCGAATAATGCGGATTTCGTTGCTTTTATACTGCTCTTAACTGTATAATATACCTATCTGTACCTGTACGGCATGGAAGGGGTTTTATTTGGAGAAGGTATTACTGGTCGATGACGATGAGATGAGCCTCATGGTCACGGAGATGGTCCTCACCGAGATGAAGTACGAGGTGAAGTCCGTGATGAGCGGCGCAGAGTGCATCGCATCACTTAAAGATGATCACTTTGATCTGCTCCTGCTTGATGTGGAGCTGGGAGATGCCAACGGCATAGAGCTGTTGAAGCAGATCAGGAAGGATCCCGATATCAAAGATACCAAGACTGTATTTCTTACAGTCTCTTCTCACAGAGAGGATATGACAGAGGCAGTGCGCCTGGGTGCACTGGACTTTATAAGGAAGCCTGCGCTGCCGGAGACGCTGATCCGCTCTGTAAGAGATGCTCTGTCCGCCAGGGAGAAGGAGACTATCCTGGCTGTCGATGATGAACCCATGAACCTCATGGCAACTGAAGAGATATTCGGCATACGCTACCATATCAGGACTGCATCCTCCGGGGAGGAGGCGCTGAGAGAGGTAGAGGAGAGGAAGCCGGAGCTGGTGCTGCTGGACCTTCATATGCCGGGGATGGACGGACTCGAGGTGATGGCTCGCATCCGCGAGATCGAGGGCTGCGAGAATCTGCCGGTGGTGTTCCTCACGGCGGATGATGATGCGGATACCGAGGCGGAGATATTCAAGGCGGGCGCCATGGACTTCATCCGCAAGCCCTTCGTGATGCAGGTGGCACTGCAGAGGATCCGCCATGTGCTGGAGCTCAAGCATCTGCAGGACTCCATGCAGGAGGAGGTGGACCGCAAGACAGAGGCCATCACGGAGAACAACAGAAAGATACAGAATCTCTCCAAGCAGGTCATACTGGCACTGGCAGGCACGATAGATGCCAAGGATCCCTACACCAAGGGGCATTCCAGCCGCGTCGCAGACTATGCTCTGGAGATGGCGAAGCGCATGAACAAGTCTGAGAGAGAGCAGACCGAGATATACAGTATCGCCCTGCTGCATGATGTGGGCAAGATAGGCATTCCCCTCTCCATCATCAATAAGCCGGGCAGACTGACACCGGAGGAGTATGAAGAGATAAAGAGCCACACTTTGAGAGGCTATGACATACTCAAGACGATCTCCGAGCTGCCGGAGCTTTCGGTCGGCGCCAGATGGCATCATGAGAGATATGACGGCAACGGGTATCCCGACCGAAAAGCGGGGGAGGATATACCGGAGGTGGCACGTATCATATGTGTGGCAGATTGCTATGATGCCATGTCGTCCGACAGGAGCTACCGCAAGGCTCTGCCTCAGCAGATGGTGCGAAGCGAGATAGAGAACGGCAGGGGGACACAGTTCGATCCCGATATCGCAAGGATCATGCTGAAGATGATCGATGAGGATACGGACTACAAAATGAGAGGGGATACGGATGGGAAGTGAGTCCAGCTTCTTCTATGAGAATGAGATGAGGGTGCTGCACAGCCTTACCCGTGTGATGCGCTGGCTGTGGCTCGCCTTCCCGATGATATATCTGGGAAATATCCTGAAGCTGTTTCAGATAGAGTATTCCGAGCTGAACGATCTGGCACTCATCAGCCTGCTGATACTGTGGCTTCCCACGCTGGCCGAAAGGGCGGGGATATCGCCGAAGATCAGGAGATATCTGTGCGTGGTAGGCCTTGGCGTGGTGATCGCCGTGATCGCCACCAATGAGAACATAGGTATCTATATGAGCTATTCTCTTGCTCTTATCACGAGTCTGCTTTTCTTTGACATGGTCTTCACCATAAAGATCGCTGTGATCAGCTACATACTGATAGTAATATCACTATATTTCAGAGCTCCCGGAGCCAATCACGGCGAGTTCGAAACACCCTTCATCTGGTGGGTCTCCCGCTCTGCAGGCTTTCTGATAGAGGCCGTGGCGGTGGGAGCGGTGTGCACGGTCGTGGCGAAGTTCTCACACATCCTTCTGGAGAGGCTGGATGCTGCGAGGAAAGAGACTGTGGTGGCTGAGAAGAAGGCCATGATGACAGGTGAGATGCAGAGGGAGCGCGATGCGGCCGAAGAGAGACGTATGGCGGCGGAGAGAGCAAATAAAGAGATGTCGGATTATCTTGCAGGCTTCTCACGTGAGATCACTACTCCCATGAACACGATACTCAGCATGGATGAGCAGATACTGAAGGAGACGGCGGAGGGCAATACCAGAGAATATGCAGAGAGCATACTGGTGACCGGAAGGATGCTGCTGTCGCTCACGGAGGATCTGATGGAGGTGACGGATGCGGGAGCGAAGAAGAGCATTATGCGTCACGGGCCGAAGGACGGTGTCATCGACAGAGCAGAGGGCTTGAAGTACGCATCCGGCAAGGAGGAGTTCTATACAAAGCTGCTGCAGGTGTTCAAGGATCAGGCGGCGGGGCGCAGGAAGGTCTTCACTCAGGCACTGGACGAAGGCGATGTCAGGTCATACACCGTGGCTATGCATTCATTGAAGAGTAATGCCAGGATGATAGGAGCGGCGCAGTTTGCGGAGATGGCCATGGAGCTGGAGCAGGATGCCAAGATGGGTGACCTTTCGGGCATCAGCGGGAAGCATGAGTCGCTTATGCAGGAATATGACAGGGTGCTTGATGAGATAGACGGTATTCTTTCGGGAGGGGCATGAATGGATTCGATCACACTGTACACGGAAGAGATAGATGATCTGGATGAGGCTGTAGAGGAGCTCTTTTCACAGGCTGCGGATTTCCGGTTCAGAAAGAACAGCATGGCGATCGTCTTCGTAGAGGAAGAGACGGAGTATTCTAAGCTGTATGCCGGGCTCAGGAGGAAATGGGATTTCCCGATAATGGGATGCACGTCTCTTGCAATGTTCACCGGCAAAGAAGGGTACTGCCCAATGGGGATATCAATGATGATCCTCAGTGCCGATGACTGTGAGTTCTCGGTATGTATGACGGACGAGCTGGACAGGGACAACTACAGGGATGAGCTCACGCGGGCTTACAGGCAGGCAGAGAGCGGGCTGTCCTCTCCGGTGAAGCTGATACTAAGCTACGGTGGCATGGTGACAAATGAGAGACACGTGGCCGGGGATGATATCGTGAAGGTGCTGGACGAGCTGGGAAAGGGGGCACCGGTATATGGCGGCACGGCATCCGACGGCTTTACCTTCTCGGGATTCCAGGTGCTCTGCAACAAAGATGTGACTCACAACGGCCAGGTCATGGCACTGGTGGCAGGTAATGTGAAGCCGTGGTTCATGTGCATCAATTCAGTGGAGAACAAGGCTCATTTCTCATATGAGATCACGGAATCAAAGAGCAATGTGGTGTACAGGCTTGGCAGCACCACTTTCGTGGATGCCCTGAAGAAAGAGGGGATGGAGACAGACAAGACGGATGTGCTGGGAGACTATATCCTTTCGCCTTTCATAGTGACTCTGGAAAAAGGCGACGGTGACACGGTGGAGATAGCGCGTAACCTCTCGGTGCTGAACCACGAGACCGGGACAGGCTCCTTCCTGGGAGTGATGCCGGAGGGCTCCAGGCTTACCATCGGCATACTGAACCGTGATGATGTGCACAGGACAGTCAGGGAGGTTTTTGACAAGGCGAGCCTTGCGCTGAAGGAGGATCAGAGCAGACATACCCTGCTCTGCAACTCCTGCTGCGCGAGATTTCTGGCTCTTGCCAACAATACCTCGGCGGAGGTGAACACATACATGGGGCGGCTTCCGGAGGGGGTATCCTTCATGGGGTATTATGCCTACGGGGAATACTGTCCGATGAAGGGAATGAAGACAGGCAAAGAATACAACAATTTCCATAATTTCACATTTACCTTACTGATAATGTAAGCATATCTTACGGAGTGCGGGATGCATGAATGATTCGCTGGACGAAAAGCAGCTGAGGCTGGAGAACAAGAAGCTTGGCCGGGAGCTGAGGAGACTCAGGAAAGACAATGAGATGCTCCGCATGGCGAACGATCAGTCGCTGCGCACTCTGGCCTATATTCAAAAGGACAGTGCAAGGCAGGTATTCTACAACAACCAGATGCTGCGCACATCTCCTTACATCCTCATCCTCACGGATGACGCGCTTCATACAGTCATGGTCTCCGATGTGTATTACGAGCACAGCGACAGATATGACAAAGACAAGGTCATGAGGGGCGTGGCTTTAGATGAGGCCCTCGACGGGATACTCGAAGACGCGGATCTGAAGATACTCATGGAAAAATGCAATATGGCAGTCAAGGGACGTCCCATACAGTCTTATCTGACCTGCAGCCGTAAGAACGGTGAGAAAACAGACTGGAAGGTGAGCGTCCGCCGTATGATATCGGACGGCAAGGTGGTGGGACTCAACATCATGTTCGTGGATATGACCGATATAGTGGACGCCATGGAGCATGTGAGGGAAGCAGACCGGGCCAAGACGAATTTCCTCGCCAACATGTCCCATGAGATCAGGACACCCATGAATACCATCAACGGTATGGCAGAGTTCATACTCCGGGACAGCAGTGATGAGAAGGCACGTCACAATGCCTTCATGATAAGGTCTGCCTGCAGGTCCCTGATCACGATAATCAATGACATACTGGATATCTCGAAGATAGAGACCGGCAAGCTGGAGATCATCGAGGACTCCTACGAGACCGCCGGGCTTTTTGCCGACGTGTCCACGATGATAAAGATACGTCTGCATGAC
>DNLO01000183.1:0-385 GCA_003488445.1 Lachnospiraceae bacterium
TCGTGACAGCTCTTGCCACAGCGGCCTTCATACATGAGGGACCGGCTTCACCGGTGTTTGCGGTGAGTTTCGTGTTGGCTTTCGTAGTGATGTACGATGCCATGGGGGTCAGGAGAGAGACCGGCAAGCAGGCGGAGCTTTTGAATCAGTTTACTGAGATATTCAGTGAGAATTATGAGGAGTTCCAGACACCGGAGGAGAGGCTGAAGGTGCTGGTGGGGCATACGCCGCTGCAGGTGTTCTTCGGATGTCTGCTGGGGCTCATCGTCGGTGTAGCGGTGTAACACGAATAAACCTTGCAGGCTGATATAGATGTTTCGACGGCCTTTGTAGGATTTACTTAGCGAGGCGGAGTCTGTTAGGAGCATCCGAGTTCAGCGTTGAC
>DNLO01000183.1:481-5607 GCA_003488445.1 Lachnospiraceae bacterium
CGGAGAAACAAATATATCAGCCTGCGAGGTACCGGACGTTGTGTCGTCGAAACAGCTGTATCAGCCTGCGAGGTGGCGGATATAACATCATATAGATACGAATTGGAGAGGATGAAATGATAGAAAAGGATGCCAAGATATACGTAGCGGGGCACAGGGGACTCGTGGGGTCTGCCATAGTCAGGGCGCTTGAGCGTGAGGGCTACGGCAATATAGTGACGAGGACCCACAGCGAGATGGACCTGACAGACCAGAAGGCTGTCTTTGATTTCTTTGAGAAGGAGAGACCGGAGTACGTGGTGCTGGCAGCGGCCCATGTAGGCGGGATAAACGCGAACCAGACAGCGCCGGCGGACTTCATCTACATCAACTCTGCGATACAGTGCAACGTGATAGGAGCGGCTCATGAGTACAAGGTAAAGAAGCTGCTCTTCCTGGGAAGCTCCTGCATCTATCCGCGTATGGCGAAGCAGCCCATAGTCGAGTCGGAGCTTTTGACCGGACCTCTGGAGAAGACGAACGAGGGCTATGCCATAGCGAAGATATCGGGGCTCATGATGTGCAGGTTCTTCAAGCAGCAGTACGGTGACGACTTCATCTCATGCATGCCCACCAACCTGTACGGTCCCAACGATAATTTCAATCTCAGCAGCTCACATGTGCTGCCGGCTCTCATCAGGAAGTTCGATGATGCAAAGGAGAGCGGTGCGCCAAACGTGACCCTGTGGGGGACGGGAGCACCTTTAAGAGAGTTCCTCTATGTGGACGATATGGCGGATGCCTGTGTATATCTGCTTCAGAACTACAGCGGCGAGGAGCATGTGAACATAGGCACGGGCAAGGAGATCACGATAAAGGACCTCGCTCAGATGGTGAAGGAGACCGTAGGATATACGGGAGATATAGTCTGGGACGACAGCATGCCCGACGGTACGCCCAGGAAGCTTCTGGATGTATCGAAGCTGCATGACATAGGCTGGAAGGAGAAGGTATCGCTCAGAGAGGGCATCAGGCTCTCCTACGAATGGTACAAGAGCCAGCCCAAAGAGGAGCTTAAGCTCTGATGGCATATCTGATGCTGCCGGCACTGGCCCTGTTCATCATAGACAGGAAATGGTGCAGGGCACTCCTGCTGTGTGCAGGTGCAGTGTCGCTTACGGCATGCATGATATCACTGATATCGGGATTGCTGTCAGGGGATGCGATGGGAATAAAAGATGCCGCATTCTATGCGGGGATGATCCTCATAGGAGCATCGCCCCTCATGAGGCGTCAAAGTGACGGAGCTGAGGCTGAAAGCCCGGAAGCCGGGGAGGACGGTATAGTGGATAACAGGCAGAAATGGAGACTCATCATAGCGGGATATGTGATCTTTATCCTGTTCGCTGTGGCGATGATAGTGTCCATAGTGAAGCTCAATGCCAAGATCAATACGATATACGGCTTTTCACAGGATCTGGATAAGAGGATAGAGAGTCTGGAGTAAGATATGGCGGTAGTGCAGGCACTGGCACTTGTTTTAGTTAACATAATTTTTTATTTCCTTTTCGGCTGTGCGATACACATGCGGAGCATCCGCAGGATATCGGATGGCGGGGAAAGTACGGGAAGTATGGGGGAGCCGGAAACGATGAGTCTTACCAGGACGGTTTTCGCAGGCTTCTTTTTTTATTATCTGGTATTCACGGTATGCTGCATAGGTGTCACGCTGAAGTGGAGGCCGCTCCATGTGCTGACCAGGATGTGGATCGGCGTGCTGGTGATCGTTTCCCTGACGGGGATCATACGGGGATGGAAATTATGTAAACCTGCTGTAAAAAAGGCTCTTTCTTATGTGAGCAAAAACCGCAGGATGTTTATCGTAATAGGCGTGATTTTTGCGGCGTTTGCAGCGACGGTGCTCATAAGCTACCAGTTCACTCTGGATGCATCATTCTACGTCGGCAACGTCACGACATCGCTGCAGACGGACACGCTCAACATATATGACCCTTTCACGGGTGACTGGCAGGATCACTTCGAGATGAGGTATTTCTTCGCCACCTTCCCGATGAACGATGCCGTGATGTGCAGTCTCTTCCGGATACATCCTCTGCTCTGGTGCAAGATAACTATGGCGGCAACGGCTATGCTTCTCACCTTCATGGTGCTCTATATGCTGGGAAGGCGCTTCTTCGACGACGATGCGGGAAAGATCTGTCTCTTCCTTCTCTTCTCCTCAGTGGCGAACTTCTTCATGATCACGATATACACCACGTCTACTTTCCTGACCACCAGGAACTATGAGGGCAAGTGCCTCCTGGGAAATGTGGTGCTGCCCGGGATACTCTATCTGTATACGGAGCTTCTCGATGACGTGAAGGACAGGAGGGCATGGCTCACGCTGCTGCTCGTGGCCCTGGGCTCACCGGTGCTCTCCAGCTCTTCCAATATGCTGGTGCCGGCGATGATAGGGGTGACCATGATACCCCTCGCTCTCATCCGGAAGGATATATGGGTGATACCCAAGTCCGTCATCTGCATGATACCGGGGATAGCCCTGACCGGGATATATATCCTTTATGTGAAGAATATCATCGTGTTTTACACGTATCAGAGGTAGGGAATGCAGAGCCTGAACATAGCGGAAAGCGGCTTCGGCTACATATTCAGATGCATAGGGCTGTATTATGAGGGCAATATATACTTCGTCCTCTATATCGTATCGGTCGTTTTTCTTTCTCTCGTTCCGCCCGTGAAGGGCCGGGAGCAGGGAGTGAAGTGTGACGGGCGCAGGATGAGGGAGATCTTCCTGCCGCAGTTTATCGTGATGGCTCTTACGGTATACAATCCGGTATTCCCGGTGGCACTGAACAGCTTCTTCGACGTGAACAAGGAATATTACAGGTTCCTGTGGATGGCTCCCGTCATCACCTGCATATCAGTGGCGGGTACGGTGCTTGTGACAGAGTATGCCCCGGCGGAGGGGGCAGGGAAGAACGTGGCAAGGAAGGGGATCTGTACTGCCTTCATCCTGCTTTTGCTCATTGCAGGAGGCAGATGGCTCTACAGTGACGGGTATATCGTATCGCCCAACATATACCATGTACCCACGGAGATACCGGAGGTGGCGGATATCATACACAGGGATGCCGTAAGCCGGGATCCGGAGGATCTGTATCCCAGAGCCATGATGGAGTACGACTACAACATGATCATGAGGCAGTATGATGCATCGATACTCCTGGCCTGTGACAGAGAGGCCTATATCGATGCCATCACCGGTGTGCTGGACTACGAGACGGCGATGAAGGATGAGAACTACTGCAACAGGCTGCTGGCGGTGGTGGCCCTGGGGATGAGGATACCCTATGATGAGTTCGAGAAGGGCCTCGAGGAGACAGGGACAGGCTACGTGGTGATATCAAAGACCAACGACATGAGGCAGTATCTGGAGGACTGTGGACTGGAGGAGGTCGGGCAGACCGAGAACCATGTCGTGATGCATTATGAACTTAAGGACTACGAGCCCTTTACCCTTGCGGATTACAATGATCTATGGTATTACAATCCGGAACCGATTGATTTTCTTATGTAACGGACCGATATATACAATGAGTGTGGTTTTTTTTAGATGCGTTTGATCAGGGAAGAGGAGATGTATCTATGAGAGGAAGAAGACTGAAAAAAGCAGGCAGACGGGCAGCGCTCTTCATGGCGTTCATGATGGCGTTCTCGGCCACCTCCACATATACCGTGCAGACCGTGGAGGCTGCGGTATCCAGTGTCGATGTACGCATGGAAGAGGAGCTTGGCGGTATGCTCTCAGTCGGTACCGTGGTACGGGATGACTGGAAATATGACGGCAGGCTGCAGGAGCTTCTGACCCGGAGAGATCTCGAGGCGGCGGAGTACGCAAGAGAGAATAACATCACCGGTACCTACAATACATCGGGAAGTCTCGGCAGCTTCGGCACATCCGATACATCGGCCGAGTGGCTTTCCAATGTGCTGTATCAGGGCGACATACTCCGCTCAGATACATTTGACGGATTCATAGCCGTATACAACGGCGGGGCTGATGCCGCCGTGATAGAAGACGGCATCAATGAGATAGATGTACTGCTGATACCCATATCCGATCTGCAGGTATCAGCCAACGGCATAGAGACCGACATATCTACCTGGGAGACGATACCGGGCTTTGCTAGCAGATTTATGCTGCCGCACTGGAACGGACAGGACGGGCTCAGTCTGAAGCACAAGACCGCCTATCGCACAAAGCTCTTTGTGGTGGGCATACAGGGCGGCATGCTCTCAAAGGGCAGCATATATGACAAGGATGGTATGCTCGACTACGCGAAGTACCTTGATTACATAGGTGCAGAGCCCAGTGCCGCAAACCTCGCCAGCTATACGGACTACATGAGGGTCTATGAGAGCATCACCAAGGGCGAGGATCAGTACCGGGCAGACCGGGATGAATGGAATGAGTGGTACGAATGGTATGAAAATACCAGACGCGACGGCTCCAGAAGCACGGGAGACAGAGGGTCATCAGCAGGAGAGCCGGACAGACCCTCCGGAGGCATCACACCCGTCTCCGATAAAAAGGGTCGCACTATAATGATCTATCTTGACGGCGGAAATCTGGGAGATAGTGCCGCTTTCAACCTGCATACCATGCTTACCGCAAGCAAAGACGGCAGCATAGGGTCGGACAATCATATCGTCATACTGACCGGAGGCTCAAATAAGGCATGGACAGGAAGCGACGGTTATACAATAAAGAACTATTTATATGACACAAACGGCGAGCAGCAGGATGCTCTGGCTACTTCCATCGGGACGAAGAAGCAGCTGTGGGAGCTGCGTGACGGCAGGCTGACTCTTATACAGGACGGCTTTAATGATAATGGATACATGACGCAGGGATCAAATCTTGCCGCATTTATCAAGGCGGTAAAGAGTAAGTACCCGGATGCCTCAATGTATGACCTCATCATGTGGGATCATGGCGGCGGTCCCGAGGGCGGATTCGGCATGGATGAGGGAAGAGATGATGATCAGTCGATGTCTCTGGTCGATATGACAAACGCGATAAGGGAGAGTGGGGTGGACTTTGATTTCATCGCGTTTGATGCATG
>DNLO01000057.1 GCA_003488445.1 Lachnospiraceae bacterium
AAAACCAGCCCTTTGGCTGGTTTTGAGCGCCTGCCAGCAAAGAAACGCAAGATACATGCCTCTCTACGTTTATGTTATAATATGTGTCCGGTGTGCATGATCAGGTCCGGACGGAGACCTTGCACATAGATCCGACGGAGGAATGATAACATGAAGATAAGATCCGAATATAAAAAGAAGACAGCAACGATGCTGGCGGCAGTAATGACTGTCATGGCTTTGCTTGCAGGCTGCGGTGAGACCACGAATGTGCATGATGCCCCCGACACTTCTGCGGTGACCAAGGCAGTAAAAGAGAGAACGGCATCGGGAAATATATGGGAAGAAGAGAGTAAAGGGAAATTCGGCAACGTGGCTTCCGACTCTGACTACTCTGCCAAGGAGGAACTTGATGACAGCAAGCTCACCCCGATAACCGGCGCCGAGCTGAAGGACGGACAGTATCTGATCGACTCCGAATGCAACTATTCCATGTTCAAGATAGCGGACAGCCTGCTGGATGTAAAGAACGGGAGCATGGAAGCGACGCTCCTCATGGACAGTAATTCATTCGAGTACATGTATGCCGGCACAGCGGGTGAGGCTTCGAAGGCAAAGACAGACAGCTATATCGCTTTCGAGAAGAATGAATCCGGCGCCCAGCTTTACAGGATCCCGGTGGAGGCTCTGGACAAGTCTCTCTCCTATGCTGCCTATAGCAGCGAAAAAGAGAAATGGTATGATGTGGCGCTGATGTTTCTGAGCTCTTCACTATCCGAAGAAGCTTTCAAGGTGGCCCGTTATACCACGGTATCCGCTCTTGGACTGGAGGACGGATTCTATTATGTGGATGTGAAGCTGGAGGGCGGTACAGGCAAGGCTTCGGTAATGTCTCCGAGTATGATCTCCGTCAGAGAGGGCATGGTAGCTGCCATGCTGATGTGGTCGTCGGATAAATACGACTACATGATAGTGGATGGTCAGAGGTATGATGCGGATACTTCTGCGGGTCAGTCGGAATTCGTGATACCCGTCAGAGGGTTCGATCACAAGATAGATGTGATCGCGGATACCACTGCCATGAGCAAGCCACATGAGATCGAGTATACTCTTTACTTTGATTCTGCCACCATACAGTCGGCGGATGGCGGTGTGATGCCCTCCATGTATGAGTCGCTGAAGAAAAAGGGCAAGATGAGCCTGAAGTATGCGAAACAATTCTCGGCGGATGAATATGAGGACGGGATATATAAGGTGAAGGCAGGTGATGAAGAATACCTGATCGTGCCCAAGGAAACGGCAGTCCCCTCCAATGTGCCGGAGGAAGTGACGGTGATCAGGACTCCGGTGGAGAATGCTTACATGGCCTCCACATCGAGCATGGATTTCTTCAGGGAACTGGGGATACTGGACAAGGTCGGATTTGCCGGGGCCGAGGCTGATAAGTGGACTGACAGCCAGGTGTCATCCATGGTAAAGGCCGGAAAGATAAAATATGTGGGCAAGTATGATGCCCCTGAGTATGAGAGCCTGATCACGGGCAAGGCGGATCTCGCCGTGGAGAATACCATGATCTATCACTCTCCCGATACCAAAGAAAAGCTGGAGGAGCTGTCCATACCGGTCATAGTAGATATGACGAGCTATGAGACCGATCCCAGAGGAAGGGTAGAGTGGATCAAGCTGTACGGACTCCTCACGGGAAAATATGATGAGGCAGTGAAGTTTTTCGATGAAAGCTGCACGGAGATAGCGGCGGTGAAGCCGTCTTCCAAGCAAAAGCCCAAGGTGGCATATTTCTACGTAAGTCCCAAGGGACATGTAGGTGTGAGGAAGCCCGGCGACTATATTTCCAAAGAAATAGAGATGGCAGGAGGAAAGTATATCCCCGCGGATGTGAAGGCAACGGATGAGGATGATGAGAAGGAGAGCTCTTCGATGGAGATGTCCATGGAGGACTTCTTCCTTAAGGCAAAGGATGCGGATATCATCATCTACAATTCCACACTGTACGGTATGCCTGCATCCGTAGCAGACCTCACGAAGGATACATCACTTCTTTCGGAGTTCAAGGCAGTGAAGGATGGCAGGGTATATGCCACAAAAGACAATATGTTCCAGGATACCTCGGCTGCGGCTGAGGTCATCACCGAGCTCGCTGATATAGTGGGCGGTCAGGACAGGAGCATGACATATTTCCAGAAGCTTAAATGAACGGCAGAACACTGTTTTCATATATCATTCTCGTATCATCGATCGTCCTGCTCGCTTTCCTCGGCGTGATGCTGGGGAGTGCGGCGCCGGACGATCCTTCATTCTATCTCATCATCATGAGCATCAGGCTTCCCAGGATGCTCACGGCACTGATACTGGGGGGCGCTCTCGCAGTGGCAGGATATCTGCTCCAGGTATTCTTCGGAAACCCCATAGCAGGACCCTTCGTGCTGGGTATATCCAGCGGAGCGAAGCTTATGACCGCACTGGCACTCATTGTACTGATGAGCGGCGGTATACACCTGTCGGCTCTTGGAATGGTGGCTGCATCTTTTAT
Organism: Lachnospiraceae bacterium; assembly: GCA_003488445.1. Classification (GTDB taxonomy): domain Bacteria; phylum Bacillota; class Clostridia; order Lachnospirales; family Lachnospiraceae; genus NK4A144. The sequence goes on from DNLO01000057.1 coordinate 2,531, forward strand.
TGGAGCGGGACTCGCCACGGCTGCGATACTCGCGGTGTCCCGAAGGACCAGGCAGATGTCCGTGCTGGTGCTGGCAGGTGTCATGATAGGCTATATCTGCAGTGCGCTGACGGATTTCCTGGTGACCTTTGCGGATGATCAGGATATCGTCAATCTTCATCACTGGTCCATGGGGAGCTTCTCCGGCATGAACATGCAGGGGGTGATGCTGTCCGGTGTATTGGTCACATTGGGAATGGTCTGCTGTGTGATGCTGGTAAAGCCCATCGGAGCCTATCTGACGGGCGAAGAATATGCCCGGACGGTGGGTGTGAACATATCTCTTTTTCGTATAGCGCTCATCCTCACATCTTCTCTGCTCTCCGCCACGGTGACGGCTTATGCAGGGCCCATATCATTCGTGGGGGTGGCGGTGCCGCACCTTATGCGAAGGCTCTTCAGGAGCGCGAGACCGGGACGCATGATCCCTGCCTGTTTTCTGGGGGGAGCGGCCTTCTGCCTGCTGTCGGATCTCATCGCCAGGCTTCTGTTTGCCCCTACCGAGCTGTCCATATCGGCGGTGACTGCGGTCCTGGGGGCACCTGTCGTGATAGCTGTGCTGATATCGAGACGGGCGTCTGATCCGTCGGTGGGAGGCTGATGGCATGGCAGCAGTTGAGACGAACCTGATATGCATAAGAAATGCATCCATAGGCTATGGGGGCAGGGCAGTGGTGTCGGACATGAACCTCGATATCACTTCGGGGACGATCGCGGCACTGATAGGCGAGAACGGCAGCGGTAAATCCACCCTGCTGAAGACGCTGATAAAGGAGATCCCGCCTGTATCAGGCAGCATAGAGATAAACGGTACGGATATAGCAAGACTCAGTGCAAGGGATATCGCACGCACCATGGCAGTGGTGATGACAAGGATGGTCCGGCCTGAGTACTATACATGTTTTGATATGGCATCTTCCGGCAGGTATCCCTATACCGACAGGCTTGGCAGGCTGAGGGAAGAGGACAGGACTGCGGTGGAAGAGGCGATGAAGCTCACGGGAACATGGGAGCTCGCAGACAGATATGTGACAGATATATCCGACGGACAGAGACAGCTCGTGATGCTCTCACGCGCCATAGCGCAGGAGCCCAGGCTCCTGATCCTGGATGAGCCGACGAGCTTCCTGGATATCCGGCACAGGATGCTGTTTGCAAAGGCCGTGAAAGAGCTGGCGGACAGGAAGCATATTGCGGTGCTTATGTCCATGCATGAGCTGGATCTGGTGCGGGATATGGCGGATCGCTTCATAGCTCTGAAGGACGGCCGTATAGACAGGGAAGACAGCGTGGATTCCCTGACAGATGATTATATAAGGGAACTCTTCAGACTATGAACTGAAAAAATCCCCCCTCTTTCGTGCACACACGAAGCAGGGGGGATCTGTAAATATTCTATTATTTTTCTTTTGACAGTGCCCCGTATATCAGAGCGGCGAGTGCAGCTCCTATGAAGGGTCCTGCGACGAACACCCAAAGACTGGTAATGGGTGCGGTATTCCCGCCCATGGCTGCAAAGACAGCGGGTGCCAGGCTTCTGGCGGGATTGACGCTGGTACCGGTGAGTCCGATACCGAATATGTGCACGAAAGTCAGAGTCAGACCTATCACCAGCCCGCCGAAGGAGCCGTGACCGGCCTTCTCGGATGTGACACCGAGTATGGTCATCACGAAGATAAAGGTGAGCACTGTCTCTACGATGAGACCTGCCACCGGGCTGCCGTTCACACCTGCCAGACCGTTGGCACCGAAGCCCCCGGTCATATCTGTGACATCACCTGAAGCGAAGATGACCGCAAGGAGTGCGGTACCTATGAAAGCACCTATTATCTGCGAGATGACATAGCCTATGAAATCCCCGAAGCTCATGCCGCCCTTTATCAGCACTGCAAGAGAGACGGCGGGATTCACATGACAGCCGGATATATTTCCTATGCAGTATGCCTCGGCCACTATCGACAGACCGAAGGCGAGCGCAGTCAGCAGATATCCTGACCCGCTCATGGAATCACAGCCCACGAGCATTGCCGTGCCGCATCCCATCAGTACAAGTACGGCAGTCCCTATTAATTCAGCGATATACTTTTTCATTTTACACCTCCCGGTAATATCCTTATTGCCTTATATTGTATCAGAACATCCGGATTAAATACAGTGGGAGTCAATGGGGACGGTTCTCATTGACTCATCTTTGTAAGTCCTTCCGTCGATCTGCGGCAGTCGGTGATAGTTTTTGTTGCAAAACAGGGT
>DNLO01000006.1 GCA_003488445.1 Lachnospiraceae bacterium
AAAGGGGCGGATCTGTGCAGGCAGCGGGAGGAAATAGCGGAAAAGGCCAGGAAAGGGAGAGCAGCAAGATGATGGATGAAACAGAAGAAAGAGGACCGGAAGAAGTCCGGCCGGATATCGCGAGGGACGAAGAAGATGTCCGCAACAGCCGCATCGCGGTGATATTGCTGTGCGTTGGAGTGGTATGCGCGATCTTCGCGGTCATCATTGCCGGCTGTATCATAAATGATGCCGTGGGCCGGATAGACTGGAAGGCAGCAGATCTTGGAACGTGGGGTATGGAAGGAGGACCTGATACAGAGGATGGGTTCGATACGGAAGATGAGCCCGATACAGAATATGACCTCGATATAGACCTCGGGGATCACAACTTCGATTTTGATGTTGATGTGGACAAGATCCTTTCCGACTTCGATGCTGAGGCATTCCAGGAGGCTCTTTCCAGGGATATCGCAAAAATGGAGGCTGAGGGAAACAGTAAAGCAGCTTCGGACGGAGAAGGAACAGCTTTGCTGGACTTCTGTGATAACGATGAGCTGGATGGATTCGCAGAAGACCTGGAAGACCGGGAAGTGACACTTTCAATATATAAGGACGGCAAGTGGTATGACACCTCAGACAAGGAAGACATCCTCAAAGCCTTCGATGCGATGAAGACCGTCAGGGTGGGCGGACTGGATGATGAAGCTGAAGACAGCGACTGGATGCAGATAGACTTTTTCGACTATCAGACGGAAACCTCATGGGACTTTGACTTCTGGGGAGGGTGTCTCGACTGGAGGAGTGGACAGGAAGATCATCTGTACAGGGTTACTGACTGGGGCGATCTGGAAGGGCTCAGCCTCGACAGTATGGGGCTCACCTTAGAAGAACTGTGAACGGGCCGGAAATAGATGAAAGAGGTAGATGAAAAAATGGAGACGGATAAAATAACAACAGAAGAGAGTATAGAAGGAGGCATAGGTCAGTTCGCAACTGAAGACAGTATAGTGATAGACGACGAGACACCGTTGTTCGACATATCTGATTATCCGGAAGAGCAGCATGAGCTCATAAAGGAATGCAACCGAAGGATCGATGAAGCGAACAGCAAGTACAGGATCGCCAAATACAGAGAGGATATGTTCGCTAAGGGCATGAGAGCCGGGATGTATTTCTGTACCTTTGACCGGGATGAAAACCTGACGAGCTTCGAGTTTAACAGCGAGACCAGACAGATGCTGGGGTATGACGGACTGGAGGATCTGCCTGACGAGTTCGACAGCTGGGTAAAGACTCTCGTGCCGGAAGAGAGGGAGGGTATCGTCAAACTCTTCTGGGACTCGGTCCGCATGCACCGCGATCTGCCCGATATCACTCACGCCACCTATCGTATGCAGAAGAAGGACGGAAGCATAATCTGGGTCACGGGAGCGGGGAGGTTCATCAGACGTCCGGATGACGGATCGCTGGAGATCTACATGGGATGCTACCGTGATATCACTGCGCAGCAGGAGCTGGAGGAGCACCTGAAGATCATAGAGGCTATCGGCGGGATATTCAATTTCTCTATTTTCATAGATGTCAGCGATATGAGCTATCGGATGATCAGTTCCAATGAATATGTAGAGGCGGCTCCCAAGGATCCAGATGCACTGCAGTTCCTCAGAAATAACGTAGATGCATCGGTGGCAGAGAGCTTTCACAAGAGCCTGTACGACTGGCTGGACAAGGATAATATCCTCACAGCCATAGAGGAACACGGGAGCACCAGTATGGAGTTTTACAGTGAGAGTGCTCATCGCTGGTTCAACGGTGTCTTCATGATCGGTGACCGCAACGAGGATGGAAGCATAGCGCACATCGTCTATGGCTGCCTGGATACCACGGACTCCAAGCTGCAGAGCCTGGCCCAGCAGAAAAAGATATCCGAGTTCGAAACGGAGATCTATTACGACTCTCTCTCCAAGGTGAGGAACAGGAAGTACCTGGATGATAAACTCATATATGAGCCGTGCCGGGCTGTCGTGATGGCAGATATCGACCTTTTCAAGAACATCAATGACACCGTCGGACACCAGTGCGGAGATGATGTGATCGCAAAAGTGGCGGCGATCCTGGAGCAGGCAATAAGGAAAGAGGATGTGGTCATCCGCTACGGCGGAGACGAGTTCATGATGGTATTTTTCGACATTACCAGGGAGGATCTGGAGAGCAAGCTGTCGTACCTGAATGAGGCGGTCAAAGAGATCACTCCGCAGAGCGCTCCGGACGTCAAGGTGACCATGAGCTTCGGCGGAGCCTACGGTACTGAGCTGGTCAACAATCTGATCGCAACAGCAGATAAGGCTTTGTATGAGTCCAAAAAGAAGCGGGATACCTATACCGTGAAGGAGATATAAAAGAATCGATCCGCCAGATACGTGGCAATGGCAGATAAGGCCAATGTATGATATAATGTCTCTTCGCGTGAGAACGCAAAAGAGCATTTATTACAACTAAGATCATACAAGAAAAGGAGATGCTATCATGAATCTTTCACCCCTGCAGAAAGCAAGATACGAGTACACCCCGAAGCTTCCGGGTATGCTCAGGAACGGTATCGCGGAGATATGTGTCAAGGACGGCGCAGCTACCCAGAGCGTAGCTGACCAGGACAAGATCAAGGCGCTTTTCCCCAATACTTACGGCAAGAACGAGATCACCTTCGAAAAGGGCGCCAACACCTCC
>DNLO01000191.1:0-668 GCA_003488445.1 Lachnospiraceae bacterium
GCCCATGATATCACCCAGGGATACCAGGAAGAAAATATAGACAGGATCTGCGAGGGACAGTATGACGACAAGCCAATACTGGTAGCCAGAGGAGCCATCCCCAAGAAGGGGGCGGACGGGAGATACGAGTATTTCTTTGATGCGGATTCGGGCAAAGGTCCCAAGATCCGTGAGGACGGCTCGGTGGACTATCAGTATGTGAACTGGGGCACCGTGGTGAATGAAGGAGACGTGCTTGCAGTCTACCATGATGCCGAGGAGGGAGAGGACGGCTTTTCCGTGAACGGTGCCGTGCTGAAGGGAAAGAAGGGCATAGAGCAGGGGCTCCTGAAGGGCTCGGGCTTTGTGCTTTCGGAGGATAAGCACACATATACCGCGGCTATCAGCGGCATGGTGAGTCTGAAGGGCGGGATACTTCAGGTCATCAAGCATCTGGATGTGAGCGAGGTGAGTCTCGTCACCGGAAACGTGGACTTCGACGGTACGGTGCATGTGAAGGGTGATGTGGAGAACGGTGCTCTGATCAAGGCTACAGAGGATATAATCATTGACGGAAATGTGGGAGGAGCCGAGATCATATCCACAGGCGGCAGGGTCATCCTCAATAAGGGCATGAACGCCGGCAGACGCGGCAAGGTGAGTGCAAAGGGCGGCGTGGTCAGCAAGTT
>DNLO01000191.1:733-2812 GCA_003488445.1 Lachnospiraceae bacterium
TGGAGGGTGTGATCTGCATCTGCGAAGGAGACATACAGGTCACCACCAGCATCAACAGCCTGCTGCGCACCAAGGGAAAGATATTATCCGATAAGGTGATCATAGGGGGCAAGGCCTTCGCCTCGCACGGGTACAAGGTGACTCATCTGGGCAATGCCGCAGGTACTGCCACCCAGATCCAGATAGGCATAGACCAGGAGATCATAGACAAGGTACAGGAGCTCATAGACAGGCAGAAGGAGAACCAGAAGCAGCTCATGCTGCTGGAGAACTCCATGAAGGAGCTGATGCTGAAATACCCGCCTGAGATCAGGAACGAGATGCCGGTCTTTAAGAAGATAGATAAGGCCATGTTTACCATCAATCAGCAGCAGGCAGAGCTGGCAAAGCAGAAGGAAGATTACAACAGGGAGATACTCTACAGCAGAGAGTGTACGATACGCATAGAGGGACAGGCTTTCGAAGGAGTTACCTGCATACTGCACAAGGCAAAGTGGGAAGCCAAGGGAGAGCGGTACGTGGAGCTGAAGAGTGATGGAGCCGTGGTCACGGTGAAGAATCTGTAAGGAGAGGGACGGATATGAGGGATACGGTTCTCATAGTAGATGATCAGTCGTCAAACAGGCAGATACTGGCAGAGATACTGAAGAATGATTACAAGATACTGGATGCCGCGGACGGGGCGGAGGCGCTGGATCTGCTGTCGGCCAAGGAGAGCGAGATAGCGGTGATGCTCCTTGACATAGTCATGCCCAGGATGAACGGCATAGAGGTCCTCAAAAAGATGAATGAGGACAAGCTCACAGACAGCTTTCCCATCATGGTGTGCACCGGAGAGGGCTCCATGAATGTGGTGGAGCAGTGCTTTGAATACGGCATATCGGATTTCATCAGAAAACCATACGACAGCGAAATGATACTGCACAGAGTGAAGAAGCTGGATGCATTGTACAAGGCCCGCAGTGAGAGCAATGCCAAGCTGAAGCGTGCAGTGGCAGTGATGCAGAACCAGAACAAGATACTCGAGAAGCAGGCGGAGAAGCAGAAGAGGGACAACACTAATATCATCGATGCCCTGGGCACCATAGTGGAGTACCGCAATACGGAGAATCACAACCATATCAGACGGGTGAAGGCCTTTACCAGAGTGCTGGCGGTCCATATGAAGGATGAATTCCCCGAATACAAGCTGAACGACAAGAAGATCGAGATGATCACCACGGCCTCAGCTCTGCACGATATCGGTAAGATCATGATACCGGATGAGATCCTCTTCAAGCCGGGCAAGTACACAGCCGAAGAGTTCGACTACATGAAGTCCCATACCATAAGAGGCTATGACATCATAGTGCAGATAGCCGACAACTGGGATAAGGAGCTGATGGATTACTGTAAATGCATCGCCAGATCCCATCACGAGAAATATGACGGCAGGGGATATCCCGAGAACCTGAAGGGAGACGATATACCGATAGCGGCCCAGATAGTGTCACTGACGGACTGCTTCGAGGCTCTGATCAGTGAGAGCCTGTACAAGAAGGCCTATTCGTTCGATGTAGCCTTCCAGATGATCCTGAACGGTGACTGCGGTGCCTTCAACCCGAAGCTGCTGGAGGCTTTCAGGAATTCAAAGGAGGAGTTCGGAAAGATCGCCAGTGAGGATGTGTCCGAGACGGATCCCAAGGATGTGATCGAGGAGACGAACGTGAGTATGTGAGGCTTGCCATATGGCGGTGATAGTGATAGACTTCAAGGTGCATCGGATCTGATGCACCTTTTTTTTCTTTCCGGATATCCCGGAGGATCCAAAGACAGACAAAGCGCGGGAACGATAGGACTTTGAGGATGCTATGGCGGGCTCCCGGGGCTGATACGTTTTTCTCGTGGTAACCCCGCTCCGGATGCACCAAGAAAGTGCATACAAACTGCTTATGATTCACGGGACCGGCAATTAATCGCATCCGTGCGAGATAATTGCCTCGCCGGTACATCCCTGTACCGGCGTCCCTGACTTCGGGCACTTTCAAGTGCATTACCGGGCGGGCTTAAACTCGAAAAAATGTATCAGCCCCGGAAGCC
>DNLO01000191.1:2896-3109 GCA_003488445.1 Lachnospiraceae bacterium
GATACCGGAAGCCAGCAGCGATACCGGAAGCCGCAGGAATATCAGAGGAGGTGACGGACATGTGATTTTTATGTGTTGACAGTCGTAATGTTTTAGGATAGTATAATGAAATACGAACAACTGTTCGAGAAATGGAGTATAGATCATGGACAATTCAGAAAAAGTAAAAGCATTGGATGTAGCTATTTCACAGATAGAGAAGCAGTTCGGCAA
>DNLO01000191.1:3157-3551 GCA_003488445.1 Lachnospiraceae bacterium
TTCGGCAAGGGCTCGGTGATGAAGCTCGGAGAGAGCGTGGCCGACATGAGTGTCGCTTCCATCCCGACAGGGTCCCTGTCGCTGGATCTGGCTCTCGGCATAGGCGGCATACCCAGAGGCAGGATAGTGGAGATATACGGATCGGAGTCTTCGGGCAAGACCACCCTGACACTGCATATGATAGCAGAGGCCCAGAAGATGGGCGGTATCGCAGGCTTCATTGATGCGGAGCACGCACTGGATCCGGAATATGCGAAGAGCATAGGAGTGGACATAGACAATCTCTACATCTCCCAGCCGGATTCCGGAGAGCAGGCTCTGGAGATATGCGAGACCATGGTGAGGTCCGGAGCCATGGATCTCGTGGTCGTGGACTCGGTGGCAGCCCTGGTGC
>DNLO01000126.1 GCA_003488445.1 Lachnospiraceae bacterium
GTACCGATGATCAGGTCGTTGCCTCCGACGAAGGCTCCGAAGGTCCTGACCACGTTTCCGGGATCACCGGTGGAGAGGATCAGCTTCGTGGATGACACGTTCAGCGATATCCTGAATATCGTAGTGAACAGGAGGATGGTCGGATAGAAGGACATATCCAGCACTTCCTTGACGAACAGCGAATTGAAAAGAATGGCAAAGGCCACCGCCATGTTTATGGCGAGCAGCACGTCCAGCAGCGTGTTGGGTATGGGCACGATAAGAAACACAAAAGCTGCGAGCAGATATAACGCTACTCCCAGATCCTGCGGTTTCAGAACCTTCTTTTTGGTTGTGCCTGCAGCTGTATCCATTAAGCCATCATCCTCTTAGACCCGGATGTCCCTTTCTGTTCTCTTATATTGTAAACAAAAGCGAGGACCTCCGCCACCGCCTGATAGAGCTCGGGAGGTATCTTCCCTCCCACGTCCACATTGTGGTATATCATCCTGGCCAAAGCCTTGTTCTCTACTATCTCCACTCCGAATGACCTGGCCTCATCCTTGATCTTCTGTGCCAGAAAATCCTGCCCCTTGGCGATGACGATCGGAGCATCCGCCACCTCTGCATCATATTTCAGCGCCACAGCAAAGTGCGTAGGGTTCGTGATGACGACATCCGCTTCGGGCACTGCCTGCATCATCCTCCGTCTGGAGGCCTCCATCATCTTCTGCTTGATCTTGCCCTTGATCTGAGGATCTCCTTCTGAATTCTTGTATTCATCCTTGACCTCCTGCTTGGTCATCATCATATCCTTGTGAAACTTGCGTCTCTGATAGATGAGATCAAGAAAAGCCACCAGAAGGTACACCAGGCTGATGCGCAGCCCGAGATCCACTACCGTGTAGCAGACCGTGCTGATGGCCGACCCGATGGACATATCATAGAGCAGACCCACCATGGCGAACCGGTCCTTTATATAGCTCCATACCACGATGAATATCACGGCAAGCTTGGCTATGCTTAATGCCAGATCCACCAGCTTCTTCTTGGAGAAGAGCTTCTTTACGCCGCTGGCCGGGCTCAGTTTGCTGGCCTTGGGTCTCAGAGGCTTCATGGTGATCATCCACTTGATCTGTGCCTTGTTGGTCCCGAAAGCCACTATCACGCCCACCGCCATCACGGGAAGAAGGATCAGGAGCATCCTCAGTATGATGATCCTAAGAAGCCCGGTATACTCATTGATCACGATCTGACCCTGGATCAGCCTGGTATAGTCGGGGATCACCTCGAAGACATACCTGAAGATCTCCATGAACTTCTCGCCTATACCCAGTCCCGCCAGCCTCAGAGTGATGAACATGGCAATAAGAGATACGGCATTGCATATCTCCTGACTCTTGGCGACGTTGCCGTCCTTTCTGGCATCGTCCAGCTTTTTTTGGGTAGGCTCCTCAGTCTTCTCTCCGCCGGGTCCGTCCTCGCCGAAGAACTGAAGATCATATTCCAGTATCACTGTACGTACATTCCCTCTGCAAAATCAGCGAACACAACCTTCATCTCGGAAAATATGAAATCCGAAATGCTCGGCAGGAAACCGATGGTGACAAAGAGCACCGACAGTCCCACCATTATCTTCAGCTGCATACCCACAGAGAACATGTTCATCTGCGGTGCTATCTTCGCCATGATGCCAAGCACAGCATTCAGAAGCAGCATCACACCGAACACCGGCATGAAGATCCTGAACGCTATCGAATAATAGTCGGTAAAAAACTTCATCATCGCCACCAGAAGCTTGTCCGTATCGAACACCGGCCTGCCGGTGGGTATCAGCTCGTAGCTGTCTATGAACGCCCTGAGTATCCAGTGGTGCATATCGGTGATACAGAGTATCAGGAGCACCGAATACTGGTACATGGTGCCGGTGAATCCGGTATTGACTCTCGTCACGGGATCGAACAGGCTGACCATGGACAGTCCTATATCCATATCAGTGATGGTGCCCACGAACTGAAGGATATACATACACATATTGGTGGCAAACCCCAGAAGGAGTCCGGCCACAGCCTCCTTCAGGACAAGGGCCGAGTATCCGATGATGGTATTGTACGGCAGTGCCATATGCGGCACCACGAATCTGAACAACAAAAACGAGAGCAGCAGCGAAAAACCAACCTTCACCCGTCTCGGCACATTGCCTGTGGAAAAGAACACGGCCGTATGCACGAAACATGTCACTCTCGTAACTATCAGGAGATAAAACTCCAGATCCTGTATGGAAAAGGTATAATCTATCATCCGCTACTTGACATACAGAGTGAAATCACCCCAGAGCCTCTCCATGAGTCCGACCATATTTCCAAGCATCCAGTGTCCGAGGAGCATCAGCCCCAGGAAGATGGCAAGGAACTTCGGAACGAAAGTCAGTGTCTGCTCCTGTATGCTGGTGACCGTCTGAAAGATGGAGACCGCAAGACCCACCGTCAGCGAAATGAGCAGCACTGGTGCAGCCGTGATTATGACCGTATATAATGTCTCTCTCGCTATCGTCGTAACAGCCGAAATATCCATAAACGCTTTCCTCTCTGTGGCATTCCGTATCTACCGTCAGTAGAACGTCTTGACCAGCGAACCGATCACCAGATTCCATCCGTCCGCCAGCACGAAGAGCAGTATCTTGAACGGCATGGACACAGTCGTGGGAGGCAGCATCATCATACCCATACTCATCAGGGTCGATGCCACCACCATATCTATCACGATAAAAGGTATATATATCAAAAATCCTATGATGAACGCCGTCCTAAGCTCGGATATGATGAACGAGGGAATGAGGACTGCGCTTGGGATATCGTCTATACCTTCCACATCCTCTATCTCTGCTATATCAAGGAAAAGCCTGACGTCCTTCATCTGGGTCTGGCCGTACATGAACTCTCTCAAAGGAGCCATGGCAGCCTCCGCAAACTCCTGCTGGGTCATCTCCCCGGCCTCAAAGGGTCTGATGGCATTGGTATTGATCTCGTTGATAGCGGGCTGCATGATAAAGAAAGTCAAAAAAAGAGTTAACCCCACTAATACCTGATTCGGTGGTGCTGTCTGGGTACCTATGGCCGCCCTTACGAAATGCAGTACCACCAGGATCCTGGTGAATGAGGTCAACATTATGAGAAGGAGCGGAGCCAGAGCCACGAGCGTCAGGATGATCAGTATCCTAAGCGCACCAGTCAGGTTTCCGTTACCATCATTGTATGTAATATTAAGATTGTTGCCTACATTTAACTCTCTGATATCCGACCTGTCATCGGCACTCCCCGGCTCATCTATGACCGTAGGTGCATCATAACCGTCCCTCAGGAAGCCCAGCCCGTTGTAATCCG
>DNLO01000145.1 GCA_003488445.1 Lachnospiraceae bacterium
GCCGTATTGCTCATATGTGCGCTGCTGGATGACGCGGAGCTTCGATCCTACAGAGAACTGGCCGAGAGCCTGCACATGGACGCGCTGGTGGAAGCTCACGACGAGACCGAGGTGGAGAGAGCTCTTAGAAGCGGGGCGTCCATCGTCGGAGTGAACAACCGGGATCTGAAGACCTTCAGAGTAGATACCGGAACGAGTATAAGGCTAAGGCAGATGGTGCCGGAGGATGTGGCTTTCGTATCGGAGAGCGGCATAGGATCTGAGGAGGACATAAGAAGGCTGAGAGATAACGGTACCGATGCCGTGCTGATAGGGGAGACTCTCATGAGGAGCGAAGACAAGGCGGCAGCACTGCGTGAGCTGAACGGAGGGCCACTGCAGCTTGGGGATATCTGAGGTAAAGATAAAAATGTGCGGGATGTTCCGGCCGGAGGATATAGAGGCCGTGAACGAAGTGTGCCCCGACTACTGCGGCTTTATAATAGACTATCCGAAAAGCCACAGATCTGTGGACAGGGACACCCTTTGCAGACTGCGCAGAGGCCTGAGGAAGGAAACGGTGCCCGTAGGAGTCTTCGTGGATGCACCTGCAGAGCTCATAGAAGAGCTGCTCCTTGACGGGAGCATAGAGATCGCACAGCTCCACGGCAATGAGAGCCGTGAGGTGACGGCAGGGATAAAAGCCCGCACGGGGAAGCAGGTGATCAAGGCATTTCGCATACCTGCTGTCTCATCGGATGCGGATAAAGAGCTGTATACGAAAGTGCTCCGGGAAGCGCAGAAATGCCCGGCGGACTATGTGCTTCTGGATCCCGGACGAGGTGAGGGCAGACCGACAGACTTTGCGCTGCTAAAGAACATGTTGGATGAGACGGGATTCGACAGGGAATTTTTCCTTGCCGGAGGGCTGGATGCCGGAAATATCACAGATGCAGTGAGCACTGTGCACCCGTATGCCGTCGATCTCTCCAGCGGGATAGAGACAGACCGGCTCAAGGATCCGGTAAAAATGAAAGAAATTTCCTCTTGCATTTTATGCCGGAGGGGTTTAAGATACTCCACATGAAAGCAAAGGCGCTTGGAGAGATCCAGGCGCCTTTTGCTTTTGAATTAACATTTCCGACAAAGAGGTCGCTGGGAAAGAATTTCCCTGCGGCCTTTTCTTTTTCGGAAAACAGCTGCGAAACAGGAGGTGGTCATATGAGCAGTGAAATAATGGAGTATGTATCGAGTGAGGTCTACGGCGTATGGTTTCTGATAGGCGCCGCACTGGTCTTCTGGATGCAGGCAGGATTCGCCATGTGCGAGACAGGTTTTTCAAGAGCCAAGAATGCAGGTAATATCCTGATGAAGAATCTGATGGACTTTTGCATCGGTACAGTGATGTTCATCTTTCTGGGATTCGGACTGTTCCTCGGAGAGGATGCGCTGTTCGGTCTTACAGGAATGCCGAACATGCAGATATTCACGGACTACGCGTCCTTTGACTGGTCGAACTTCGTATTCAACCTTGTCTTCTGTGCCACTACAGCGACCATAGTATCGGGAGCGATGGCCGAGCGTACAAGGTTCATATCTTACTGTGTATACTCAGCTGTGATCTCGGCAGTGATATATCCCATAGAGGCACACTGGACCTGGGGCGGCGGATGGCTCGCACAGATGGGATTTCATGATTTCGCCGGTTCGAACTGCATACATATGGTGGGCGGCATCTGCGCACTGATCGGGGCAGCTATGCTGGGGCCGCGTATCGGAAAGTACGAGAAGGACAAGGACGGAAAGATAACCAAGGTAAATGCTTTCCCCGGACACAACATCCCGATAGCAGCCCTCGGAGTGTTCATACTCTGGCTCGGCTGGTACGGATTCAACGGAGCGGCAGCAACTACCATAGGACAGCTTGGCTCGATATTCGTCACTACAACAATAGCTCCTTCAGTGGCTACGGTGGTATGTATGATATTCACATGGATCAAATACGGAAAGCCCGATGTTTCCATGTGCCTGAACGCAGCGCTGGCAGGACTCGTGGCCATCACGGCACCCTGTGATGTGGTGGATGTGCCCGGCTCCATGATCATCGGCGGTGTGGCAGGTCTTCTCGTGGTATTCGGAGTATGGTTCTTTGACTATGTGGCAAGAGTGGACGATCCTGTGGGTGCCTGCGCGGTACATCTGATCAACGGAGTGTGGGGAACACTGGCAGTGGGACTTTTCGCTACCAACACAACACCCACATATTCTCTCGCGGATGCAGAGGGCAACGAGCTGCTGGGTCTCTTCTACGGCGGAGGCTTCAAGCTCCTGGGCATACAGTTCATAGGAATGTTCAGTACCATAATATGGACAGCAGTGACGATCTATATCACTTTCTTTATCATAAACAAGACTCTCGGACTCCGTGCTTCGGCAGAGGAGGAGATAGAGGGCCTGGATATCACTGAGCATGGTCTTCCCAGTGCTTATTCTGGATTTGCCATTCAAGATATGACAGGTACCGTGATGGATGTGAACGAGAACACGAACCTCGGAGAGAGTGCTTATGAGAACGCTACCGAAGCACAGAAGAATGCATCTGTGAAGGTCATAAAGGAGGTCACCATCCCTGCCGAAGGAAGTGCATATTACGATACGGGAATGCACAAGGTCTCGATCATCGCCAAGCTGGCACGCTTCGATGCATTGAAGAAGGCTCTGAATGAGCTCGGTGTCACCGGCATGACAGTGACTCAGGTGATGGGGTGCGGCATACAGAAGGGTGCCGGTGAATATTACAGAGGAGTCGAGCTCGATGCTACTCTGCTTCCCAAGATCAAGGTGGAGGTCATAGTCAGCGGCATACCTGTAGACTCCGTGATCGAGGCGGCCAAGAAGGCGCTCTACAGCGGTCACATCGGCGACGGCAAGATCTTCGTCTACAACGTCAGCCGTGTCGTCAAGGTCCGCACCGGCGAGGAGGATTTTGCGGCGCTGCAGG
>DNLO01000085.1 GCA_003488445.1 Lachnospiraceae bacterium
CCTGTCTGAGCCTCACCAGAGTGTGGTATGGCACGTCCGATACGGGTATCCGAAAGAGCGAGGCTTCGTTGCCTGCATTAAGTCTGATGGACTTGAATACGACCGGTGTATATGTGCCGTCGAAGAAGGTGATGCGTGTGGGCTTCTGGTCGAAAGCGCTGGTGACATGGTACACGGAAACCACATATACATACTCAGGCGTGATGTCATAGATAAACCCGGATCCGCTGCTGACATAGTCCGCCTCATCCCTGTAGAGGTTCACCAGGGTCATGCCGCAGTTGTCCGTGACCCACTTTCTGTCGGGGCTTTTCAGGGGTTCATAGGTGAAGAAACCCGCCTCTACGGTCTCCTCCATCTGCTCTTCACTCATCCTGTAGTCGTTCAGGTGCTTCCTGACCCTGTCTTCAGAGGAGATCACATGTACCGTGGTCTTGGCAGTGGTGGTGAGTCCGTACGAGTCCGTCACGGAGTATGCTGCCACATAGTCTCCTATATTGCGAAAGTCCACGTCCGATATATCGGACTTCACACTGTCCGTGAGCCATCCGTCCACATCATCGGTGGCGAAGACGGGATCCAGCGCGCTGCCGTCACTTCCCATCCGGATATACTGTTCATGTACCCCGTAGAGCTCCGGAGGAGTGTCCACGAAGAGCTTTATCTTCTTCTCACTCCTGTTGGCATTGCCATCCGTGGCCTCGATCACGATCTCGGGTCTTCCTATATCGTCGAAATAGAGCCCCTCTATCTCCTTTCCGTCGTAGTAATACCTGACAAAGACCGTACCGCTCTTATCCGTCGCCTCCGCCTGCAGCACGGAAAGATCATAATCCCTTCCCGCGGCCAGCACCGTATCAAGCGAATATCCCGCCCTGATCTGAGGCGGCACCGTATCCCGCACATGTATGGTGTATTCATATGCCGCAAACAGGTTGGACGCCCTCACGGTGTAGTCGCCTACCTTGCCGGTATTCAGTCCGCCAAGATCCACAATCGTGTGCTCTACGGTCCAGGGAGTCCCCCCGATATATTCCGCCGCATCATCGCTTACGGTATCTCCCAGCTCTATGGTCTTATCCTGCCACAGCGGCTCGCCCTTCAGCAGATATCCTGCCACACCCAGCATAATACAAATCACAGCGACCACACCAAGTACGGCCGCTGCGACGTTCTTTATCATATCAGGTTTCTCTTTACCTGTTTCCGGAATAGCTTTCTATCTCTTTCTTGTACTTGTCGGTGAGGGCTGCGGCATCTCCTCCGAATATGGCCGAGCCCATCACGATGATATTGGCTCCGGCCTCCAGCACGGTGGGCAGGGTCTCATCGGTCACACCTCCGTCCACCTCTATGTCGAGCTCTCTCTCCTCGTTCAGCGCCATGGCTCTCAGCGCCTTTATCTTCCTGGTGGCCTTCTCTATATACTTCTGGCCTCCGAAGCCCGGGTTGACCGTCATGAGCAGCACCATATCCACATCGTCCATCACATAGTCCAGAGTGGAAAGGGAGGTGCCCGGATTCAATGCGAGTCCCACCTTCACTCCCGTGCGTCTGATCTGCTTCAGAGCGTTCTCTATATCTCTCGTGGCCTCGGCATGTATGGTGAGGATATCGGCTCCGCAGTCCACGAAGGTCTCAATGTACCTCTCCGGATTGGATACCATCAGATGTACATCGAAGGTCACGTCCGTAGCCTCTCTTATCGACCTTATCACCGGCATTCCGAAGGAGATCTGGGGCACGAAGTCCCCGTCCATCACGTCGATATGTATGCCGTCAGCTCCCGCTGCCACCACTTTTTCTATGTCTTTTCCCAGGTTCTTGAAGTCCGCAGCCAATATGGACGGATGCAGCTTATAATCCATCAGTATCTCCTTCTTTCATGCAGTTCGTTCCATATCTCAGTGTACGACTCATATCTCTCTGCAGATATCCCGCCATCATCCAAAGCCTGCTTCACGGCACACCCCGGCTCGTGGGTATGAGTGCAGTCCTTGTAGTAGCATTCACCTGTGTGCGGTCTGATCTCCGGGAAGCACCAGGCGAGGTCGCTCTCATCCATATCCGGCAGATCCATAGCCGAGAACCCCGGGGAATCAAAGATGAAGGTGTCTCCCCACAGGTGGAGGAGCTCTGTGTGTCTCGTGGTCTGTTTCCCCCGGCCCAGCTTGCGGCTCACATCTCCGGTCTCCATCACCTCTTCTCCCGAAAGTGCATTGATCATGGAAGACTTGCCGACCCCCGATGGTCCGGCCACAGAAGTGACCATGCCGTCCAGCGCCTCTCTCACGTCCTCCAGTCCCCTGGTATCCGATACCGATGTGAAGATGAGCCTGTAGCCGGCTCTTTCGTATATCCTCTCGATACAGGGTATATCGTCTGCTGCAGCGAGATCGTCTTTATTGATGCATATGACCGAGGGTATCTTCTCCCTCTCCATCATGATGAGGAATCTGTCGAGTAGTCCCCATGCAGGCTCCGGACTGTGCACAGAGAAGATGATGAGCGCCTGATCTATATTTGCCACAGGAGGACGTATCAGGGCATTGCTCCTCGGGAGGATCTCCGTGACATTGCCCTCCACGTCGTCTGTATGAGTGAGCTCTATCAGGCATCTGTCACCGGCCAGTGGCTTCAGCGATCGCTGCCGGAATATGCCCTTGGCCCTGCATTGATATATACCCTCTTCGGTATACACATAGTAGAAACCGCCTATACCTTTGAGTATCCTGCCTTCAAGCATTCACTGTCCGGCTCATCTGGTGAAGGCTATGGCCTGGGATGTATCCACCGCCTGCTGATCCACCGTGTAAGGTGTCCCGTCATCGTTGGTTCCCGTCACCCTGGCGGTATAGCTGATGGAGAATACCCCTCCGGTATCCGCACTGTTCACATCAGCTGCTGCTATCTGTATGGTCACCGGGAACTCCGTCACATCCTTCTGACCGTATACCGTCCCCGAAGCATTTCCCGTAAGCACTATCCTCGCAGGTGTCCCCGGCACGTATCCGTTGGGTGCCTGCACGTTCTGGGAGAACACCGTATCTCCCGCCACTCCGTCAGCACCGAGGCTTAGCACGAAGTCCACGCTGCTTCCGTTCGCCACGATGGAGTCGGGCTCCACACTCTGTGATATAACGAGTCCTGCCGCCACCGAATCCGACTTCTCCTCAGTGATGGACGACCATGAGAGTCCGGATGCGGTCAGCGCCGTCTTCGCCTGTGTCTCCGTCAGTCCTATGATGTTCGGCACAGCCACGCTGCCCTCCGGTATGGGCTCACCCGCCCCGTCAGAGCCCGTGCTGATCACTACGGACACCGTAGCACCGGGAGCTACCATCTCTCCGGCCTGGGGACTCTGGGAAATGACAGATCCCGAAGGGACCGTAGCCGAAGCTCCCTGGGTCACCGACATGACGAGTCCCAGGTTCTCCAGTGTCACCTTGGCCTCTGCCGCTGTCACGTTCACGAGGCTCGGCACGGCGATATTGCCTGTCCCCGAGCTCACCACCAGCGTGACGGTATATCCCGGAGGTATCATGCTCCCCGCTGCCGGCTCCGATCCTATGACGGTGCCTGCAGGCACAGCCTCCGATGCCTCATTCCTCGACTGTACCACATATCCTTCTGCCTCCAGAGCAGCCTTTGCTGCCTCGAAGCTCTGTCCGGTCACATCCTGGAGAGCCTTGTTCTCGGAGACCACTGAATTCTCCGAGGCCGACCCCTTCCTGACCTCTATCACCCGTCTTGCGATGAAAAGGATCAGTATCAGGATGATGATACCTACTACTACCGCTATGCCTCTCATGATCATGGACATCCTGTCGTCCATGTCATCATCGCTCTCATATCTGGAGCCCTTCTGACTGCTCCTGCGGCTTGCCGAAGAGGTGCGCTGCCTGTCTCTTGATGCGGCAGCTCTCTCCTTCTCCCTGCGCTTCCTGGCGGCCTCTCTCCTCTTGCGGCGGATCTCTTCTTCTTCGAACTCATCCAGGGCATCACGGTCTCCCGCACGCTCACCGGTCCTCTCCGAAGGTCTCCTCCTCGGACGCTCGTCATCTCTCTCCGACGGATCTCTCCTGCCGCTCTCACGCCTGTCACTGCCGTCTCTCTCGCGTCTGCCGCGCCTGTCCCTGTCCTCGCCGTCACGACGCCTCTTACGGGGTCTTTCCTCGTCGTCTTCTCTCCTGTGGTCCTCCTCGAGCCGTTCTCTGGTACGGTTGTATGCAGAGATCAGAGACTCGTCCACATCTATGGAGCCCGTTCTGGTCTTTATCGACTTGATATCATCTTCGGACACCATCTTGGTGGCGCCGCCGTTGCCTCCCGAAGGTATGCGCTTTATGAAATTCTCATCAGGGGTGAGCAGTGACTGCTTCAGATCCGCTATGACCTCCGCCATGGATGAGTATCTTCTGTCGGAGTTCTTCTCTGTGCATTTGAATATGATCTGCTCTATGCTGACAGGTATGTCTCCCACGAACTCCCTGGGGCTCGGCATGGCATCCTGGATATGCTGTATCGCTATGGTGACCGTGGTATCGCCGTCAAAGGGCACCCTGCCCGTGAGCATCTCGAAAAGCACCACGCCAAGCGAATAGATATCACTCTTCTCATCGGAATACCCGCCGCGGGCCTGCTCCGGTGAAGTGTAGTGCACGGAACCCATCACGTTGGAGGTGATGGTCTCGCTCGTGGCAGCCTTTGCTATGCCGAAGTCCGTGACCTTTACCTTGCCATCCTTGGAGATGATGACGTTCTGCGGCTTCACGTCTCTGTGTATGATGCCTGCCTTATGGGCACACTCCAGACCCTGGGCCATCTGTATGGCTATACTTATGGACTCCTTCACAGAGAGTCTGAGCTTCTTCTCGATATAGTGCTTGAGCGTGATGCCCTCCACCAGCTCCATCACTATATACTGCAGTCCCTTGTCCTCGCCCACGTCGTATACTCCGACTATGTTCGAGTGGATCAGGCCTGCCGCAGCCTGTGCCTCCGCATGGAACTTCGTGACGAAGTTTGCATTCTCGGCATACTCCTGCTTCAGTACTTTTATTGCCACGAATCTGGACAGCTTGGTATCCTGTGCCTTATAGACATCGGACATCCCGCCCGTGCCTATCCGGCTCAGTATCTCATATCTGTCTGCAAGTATCATTCCTTCGCTTACCATTAACGATCTGTCTCTCCTGCCGCTTTACTTGAAGGGCTCTATGATCACTATTCCTATGTTGTCGCTTCCGCCGTTGTCGTTCGCTCTCTTCACGAGCCCCTGTACCGCACTCACCACATCCGATGAGCTGCGCACTATCATCCTGATATCCTCGTCCTCCACCATGTTGGTGAGTCCGTCGGTGCACATCAGGATCACATCTCCCTCCTTGAGCCTGATGTCAAAGAAGTCGACGCGTATCTCCTCGTCTCCCCCTATGGCACGGGTGATCTTGTTCTTCATGGGATGGCTCCTGGCCTCATTCTCCCTGATCTCACCCGCTCTGACCATCTCCTCTACAAGGCTGTGGTCCCTCGTGATCTGGCTGATGCGATCGTCTATCAGGTACAGTCTTGAGTCGCCCACATTGGCCACATACAGCGTATCGTCTATTATGGTCGCCACCACAAGCGTGGTCCCCATGCCCTCGTGATCCGGGAGTCTGTGAGCCTCCTCTATGATCGCGGCATTGGCCACCTCGTAGGCATGCCTTATAAGTCTGATGGGATTGGTCTCGTGTGAATCGCTTATGTCAGACACCACGGTCTCCGTGGTGAATCTCGAAGCATAGTCTCCCGCGGCATGTCCTCCCATACCGTCGGCTACAATAAAAAGATTCGGCAGATTCCCTACCGGATTCTCCGAGGTGTATACGTAGTCCTGGTTCACTTTCCTTTTCTGACCGGTATCGGTCATGGAAAAGGTCTTTATCATGCTTCCTCCCGTCGTGTGCGGTCTGCCCCCGCGCCCCGTCTCATGCGCAGCTGACCGCATGCCCCGTCTATATCGGAGCCTAATTCTCTCCTTATACTACCATTTATTCCAAAGTTTTCAAGTTTATTTTTGAAGGCCTCGCATGCCTCCCTCGTCGGCCTCACCAGCCCGCTCTCCCTCACGGGGTTCACGGGTATGAGGTTCACCAGAGCGCCGCTCCCGGCAGCACCTATGCTTCGCAGCAGTCCCGCCAGCTCCTTCGCATCCTCCGCCGTATCGTTCTCACCGCTCACCAGGGCATACTCGAAGGTGAGCCTGCGGTGTGTCCTGTCGAAGTAGTGCTTCATGGCCTCCATGACCTCAGCCAGGGGATATTTGAGAGCTACGGGCATCAGCTTCCTTCTCTTTTCATCATTCGGAGCATGCAGCGACAGAGCCAGATTGATCTGCATATGCTCATCCTCTCCGCCCTCGCGGGCCAGATCGTATATCGCAGGTACTATGCCGCAGGTGGAAACCGTGATGTTCCTGCGGGATATACCCTTGCCGGAAGGATCCGATATGATGTCTATGAATCTCATGAGATTGCGGTAATTAAGAAG
>DNLO01000080.1 GCA_003488445.1 Lachnospiraceae bacterium
CTGGATGCCATACATGATACCGTACATGAGATGGCCCGCGATGAGGCAAGGCACGGAAAAGCCTTCAAGGGTCTGCTCGAAAGATACTTCAAGTAAACGAAAGAAAGATATAGAAATGAAAGAACGGCCTGCCGGATATACGGCAGGCCGTTCTTGATCCCCGTCAGTCCTGAAGAGCTTCGTCTATGGCTCTGGCCAGCTGATCCGCACAGGAGGTACCCCTGCCCTTGCAGTCGTTGCCTCTCAGGATATCGGCAGCCTTCCTTGCGTCCGTTCCTTCCAGCAGCCTGCCTATGGCTTTCAGATTGCCGTTGCAGCCCCCCGTAAATCTCAGGTTGTAGATCTTTCCCTCTTCGTCGAGCTCGTAGTCGATCTGTGTCGAGCATACGCCTCTGGGATGGTATGTGTATTGCTTCATGACCGGTCTCCTTTGTTTCATACTTTATTTATGATATCATATATGGCGTGTTGATCATAGACTGACAACAAGATATAGATATCAGGAGGATACCATGGCTGAAGAGAAAAGATTTGCAGTCCTTATAGATATAGAGAACATTGCTCCGAAGTACATCGAGCTGATCATGAACGAGGCGAGCAACTACGGCAACATCACCATAAAGAGAGCCTACGGTGACTGGACGAGACAGAGCTCCAGCACATGGAGGGGGAAGCTTCTGGACTACTCCATCATACCCATGCAGCAGTTCAACAATACCTTCGGAAAGAATTCATCCGACTCGGCTCTGATCATAGATGCCATGAACATACTTTACAGGAACAACGTGGACGGGTTCATCCTAGTATCCAGCGACTCCGATTTCACCAGACTCGCCGCCACACTCAAGGAAGAGGGAAAGGTGGTGGTAGGCATGGGCGAGTCCAAGACCCCCGTGGCCTTAAGGAATGCGTGTGATTATTTCAAGGTGCTGGATCTGCTCTACAAGGAAACCAGTAAGACAAGCGGTAAGAAGAGTCAGAAAAAGAAGACACAGTCGAAACAGAAGCAGAAAAAGGACAGTGATGACGATATCGCAGAAGCAGCCGAATCCCGGGCTGAGGCATCGACTGATCTAGATACTATAGAGAGAGCGATAATATCCATCATAGAAGCCAGCGGAGATGAGGACAACGGTATGTATATCGGTACCCTGGGCAATTCTCTCATACGCAGATACCCCGACTTCGATACCAGAAACTACGGGGCAGGCAAGCTGTCCAAGTTCCTCGAGCAGTTCGACAGTCTGCAGCTGAAAAAGGACGGTGACTCCACCTATGTCCGTCTGCTGTAAGATATGGAGCAGCCGGAGATATTATATGAAGATGATGCCATCATAGTGGTGCATAAGGCATCGGGTGTGGCAGTAGAGAGCGGACGCGTCAGCGAACCGGACATGGTGTCCATTCTGCGTGCATATCTGAGGACAGACTATATCGGAACCATACACAGGCTGGACCAGCCGGTGGAGGGGATCCTGGTATTCGGACGGACGCGCCAGGCAGCTGCGGGGCTGTCATCACAGCTGAAGGAAGGGATATTCAACAAGAGATACGACGTGATCTCGGTGACAGATAAGGAAGACCTGCCGGAAGAAGGCAGGCTGACGGACCGTATGGATACAGACAGAAAACGGAACGTGTCCTATATTACGGATCCCGGAGGACCGGGAAAAGAGGCAGTCCTTGAATACAGGATCTGCAGGAAATGGTCTCCAAAAGAGGGCGGCCGACTGGCTCATATCAAGGTGGATCTTTTCACCGGCAGGCGTCATCAGATCAGACTGCAGCTGTCGCATGCGGGGATGCCTGTATTGGGAGACAGGAAATACGGGGAGACTCCGGCGTGGTACAGAGGTAATATCTGCCTGGCGGCATCTGAACTTTCCTTTCTTCATCCGTTATCGGGGGAAAAGATGGAATACCGGATCACACCGGGATTTTTGAAGAGCGTGAGATAAGGAGACATCAGAATTGGAAACATACGACTGGATAACCGGAATGTCATCCCAGGAAATGAAGAGGCTCTACATGTTCACCATGAGACCGACCATGCATACAAGAGCTCTCTTCTCAGACGTGACTGAGGACTATGTGACACCGCTTGAGCCCCAGCCTTACTCCATAGTCAGGATCAGGTTCCGCACCGGCAAGAACAACGCGACCCATGTTTTCCTTTGTATATCCGGCGAGAAGCAGCTCATGGAAAAGAAGAAGACAGAGGGTGTCTTTGACTATTACGAGACGGAGATAGAGCTGGACAGTGCTCCGGTAAACTGGCATTTCTACGTGGAGAGCGGACGTGTATACACCTTCTACGACAGAAGAGGCGTGACCCGCACCGAGGATGAGTTCTATGACTTCAAGCTGATACCCGGCTTCCGTGAGCCCGACTGGGCCAAGGGCTGCGTGATGTATCAGATATATACCGACAGGTTCTGCAACGGTGATCCCACGAACGATGTGCTGGATGATGAATATCACTATATAGGCCACAACTCTCAAAAGGCGAAAAGCTGGGATGAGCTGCCTTACGATATGGACGTGAGGCATTTCTACGGAGGCGATCTCGCCGGAGTGATGCAGAAGCTGCCCTATCTCAAGGATCTGGGGATAGACTGCATATATTTCAACCCGCTCTTCGTCTCTCCATCCAACCACCGGTATGACATTCAGGACTATGATTACATAGACCCGCATATCGGAAAGATAGTATCGGACTGGGGAGACCTTCTCTCCGAAGGAGATGTGGACAATACAAAAGCCACGCGCTACATTGACCGCGTCACCAACAGGGCAAACCTCGAGGCCTCCAACAGGCTTTTCGCAGAGCTCGTATCCAAATGCCACGAGATGGGTATAAGGGTGATCATAGACGGGGTGTTCAACCACTGCGGCTCGTTCAACAAGTGGCTCGACAGGGAGAGGATCTACGAAGGCCAGCCCGGGTATGAGGAGGGGGCCTATATCTCAAAGGACAGTCCCTATCACACCTTTTTCCGTTTCCACAATGATGATGATACGGTATGGCCATATAACCACACCTACGACGGCTGGTGGGGTCACGACACCCTTCCCAAGCTCAACTATGAGGGATCGCAGCGACTGCAGGACTATATACTGAGGATCGCGGCCAAGTGGGTGTCTCCCCCCTACAACTGTGACGGATGGAGACTCGACGTGGCAGCGGATCTCGGACATTCGCCTGACTTCAACCATGAGTTCTGGCAGAAGTTCAGACGTGCAGTCAAGCAGGCAAACCCGGATGCCATCATCCTGGCCGAGCACTACGGAGATCCTTCGTCGTGGCTCCAGGGCAATGAGTGGGATTCCGTCATGAATTACGATGCATTCATGGAGCCGGTCACCTGGTTCCTCACGGGAGAGGAGAAGCATTCCGACGATTTCAGACCGAACATGCTGGGCAATACTGATGCCTTCTGGGGAGCCATGCTTCAGGCCAACATGAGCTTCACGGAGCCCTCCAGGAGTGTGGCGATGAACGAGCTTTCCAACCACGATCACAGCAGATTCCTCACCCGCACCAACCATAAGGTCGGAAGGGCATCGAGTCTCGGAGCAGCCGCGGCGGGAGAGGGTGTGGACAGGAGTGTCTTCAGAGAAGCAGTGCTCCTCCAGTTCACATGGCCCGGGAATCCTACGATATACTACGGCGATGAGGCCGGGGTAGTGGGCTTCACAGACCCCGACAACAGGAGGACGTACCCCTGGGGGCATGAGGATAAGGAGCTCATAGCATTTCACAAGGAGATCATACGTATACACAAAGCCTGTAAGGAGCTGAACAGCGGCTCTGTCATGAAGCTGGTGAGCGATTATGCGTATCTCTCATATGCAAGGATGACACTGGATGCGGTGTCCATAGTAGTGATAAATAATAATGATCACGCCATGGAAAAGGCCATGTCCGTATGGGAGACGGGCCTGCCCAGAGACTGTATGGTGGAGCGCCTCATCGAGACAAACGAATCAGGCTATACCACCGACTTCATGGAGATAGATGTGCTCGCCGGGAGGCTCCATGTAGAGCTCGGTCCCCACAGCGCCATGATCCTCCGGGGGAAGATAAGATAGGGCTCATTTCGGCAGCCGCTTCATGTACCAGATCAGGAAAAAGAGAGATGTGATGGAGGACAG
>DNLO01000216.1 GCA_003488445.1 Lachnospiraceae bacterium
TCTAAAATGGGAGCACCGCGACACCTTCGCAAGAAGGGAGGTGATTCCTATTACGCAGGTTTTATCATTCATTCTCTCCGTTCTTGCAAGTATAGTAGCTTATTATATTTGTAAGTGGCTCGACGAAGATGAGTAGCGGAAGAGCATGTCTCTTATGAGACCAAAAAACCCGAGGCGGCTACCTCGGGTTTTTTGTTGATGTATCATAGACCTGATACTTCAATATCATTCATGCTTACATTTTAGTGGATGAAATCAGAAAAGTCAATAAAAACGACTTTCTTCCGCATAAAGAGACCGGGTAGCTTCTGCTACCCGGCCTCTTTATGCGGAAGAAGGGACTTGAACCCTCACAACATTGCTGTTACTAGATCCTTAGTCTAGCTCGTCTGCCAATTCCGACACTTCCGCACACACGATTTACGTATGGATCATGCGCCAACAAATGACGCAAGTGATATATTAACACCTCATTTATGGAGTGTCAACGACTATTTTACTCCGTAGTACAATACTCGTGACTGCCTTGGGCATGTCCCGTGCTCTCTCTGTTTTTCAGCATCTCCTCCATGGTATGCCATCCCAGCACGGCACACTTCACCCTTGCCGGCATGTGAGATATATCCTTAAGAGAAGCCGCCTCATCCAGCTCGTCCAGATCCGCCTCCATTGCTTTGCCGTGTATCATATCCATGAACTTGCCGCAAAGCTCCAGCGCTCTCTCTCTGGACTCCCCGATGATGAGATCCAGCATCATGTCAACAGATGCCTGTGATATCGCACATCCCGAGCCGTTGAAGGCTCCGTCCTCTATTGTACCGTCCTCGCCCACCTTCAGCTCCAGATAAATATCATCACCGCAGGTCGGGTTCTTGCCCTCGAGCCTTATGGTAGCATCTGATATGTTTCCTCTGTGCGATGGTCTTAAGTTGTGCTCATTCAGTATCTCACCGTATACGGAATCAAGACCCATATCCCATTATCCCTCTTACTTTCTTTATCGACTCCAGGAATCTGTCTATGTCCTCATCATCATTATACAGATACAGAGAGGCTCTCGCGGTATTCCCTACGCCAAGATATTCCATGAGAGGCTGGGCACAGTGATGTCCCGCCCTGATGTTCACCTTGTCCGCATCCAGTATGGAGGCGATGTCGTGGGGGTGCACCCCGTCTATGGTAAAGGAGACGATACCCGTATGCTTCAGCGGATCCTTCGATCCGTATATATGTATGTAAGGAAGACTGTCGAAAGCTTCGAATATCCTCTTCGTGAGGCTGTCCTCGGTCTGTCTTATCTTATCGAATCCCACCTTCTTCAGGTACTCGATGGCAGCCTTCAGCCCGTAGGCTCCTGCAGCATTGACCGTTCCCGCCTCGTACTTGTGGGGAAGCTCCGCCCAGTCCGCTCCGTCGAGCCTCACGTATTCTATCATCTCTCCTCCGGTAAGGAAAGGAGGCATCTCTTCCAGGAGCTCTCTCCTGCCGTAGAGCACGCCTATGCCGAAGGGTCCCATAAGCTTGTGTCCGGAAAAAGCAAGGAAATCGGCTCCAAGCTTCCTCACATCCACTTCCATATGAGGCACCGACTGGGCACCGTCCACCACTATGACTCCACCGTTCCTGTGCACTCTCTCTGCCAGACGCTCCACGGGATTGACACACCCCAGCACATTGGATACCTGTGCTATCGCTATCAGTTTGCATCTGTCGGATATCTTCTCTTCGAGCTCCTTCTCGCTGAAGCTCCCGTCCTCCTCCGGTTCCAGGTAGATGAGCTTCGCTCCCGTCCTGCGGGCAACCATCTGCCACGGAAGCATGTCGGAGTGATGCTCCATCACCGTCGTTACGATCTCGTCTCCCTCATGCAGGAAGTGAAGCCCGTAGCAGTAGGCCACCAGGTTCAGGGATTCGGTTGCGTTCCTTGTAAAGATGATCTCTTCATCTGACCCGGCATTTATGAACTCTCTTACCGCCACCCTCGCCTCAGCATAGGCGTCTGTTGCCGCGATGGAGAGCTCGTACAGTCCTCTCAGCGGATTGGCATTCATATTCTCATAGAAGTATCTCTCAGCCTCTATCACAGCCTCCGGTCTCTGAGCCGTGGCCGCGGAGTCGAGGTAAGCCGCCCCCGACTTTTCAAATATCGGAAAGTCTTTTCTGTATATGTTCGTCACCTGAACGCCTCCTCCATGTAATACTGTATCCGTCCGTGGGTATGCTCATCATGTATCAGATTCCTCACGGAGTTCAGCTTTGCCCTGGTCATCAGAAGCTCGGCTTCCTGCTTCGACATGCCTCTGGTCTGCATATAGAACAGCACCTCCGACGAGAGCCGTCCTATAGAAGCACCGTGGGTTCCCTCCACATCCTCTTCATCGCAGAGGATGATGGGAAGGGTCTTGTTCGTGACATCCTCCGAAAGCAGCAGCACATCCTCCAGCTCGTTGCCGTGTGCTCCCTTCGCACCGTGTATCAGATCTATGGTACCTCTGAAGTTCTTTTTCGCACTGTCTCTCAGCGCTCCCTTCACCTGCAGCTCGGACGTGGATCTCCTGCCGTGATGGGCTATATGATAGTTCATGTCCAGATCCTGATCTCCCAGGCACAGGTAGCCCATATCTCCGTTAAATCCGGCCCGGTATCCCATAAGATCCGCTCCCACGCCTAT
>DNLO01000002.1 GCA_003488445.1 Lachnospiraceae bacterium
TTTTCATAAACAATACTCTCCTTTTTCATCGACAAGATCCGTACTCTCCACCGCAAGCTTTCCCGCCGTAGAAGGCCGATCCTTCTTCACACCAGTCTCCGAAGCATATGCCCTTGCCCCGAAAAATCCCGCGACAAGAGATACCGTAAGGATCATCGCAGCGATCACTATCCTTACATTCCTTTTTCGGTCATTCATTCTCTTCAACTATTCCCGGTCTCCTCTTATGACCGGATCTCTTTATTTCAGCGGCTGCACCCATTTGTCATATCCTGCCGGGACCGCAGTATACTGCAGCAGATAACCGCCGTCTGTCTCCTCAAGGATCTTGCAGTACAGGTCTCCTCCTGCCTCCAGCTGGATATTGTCCAGCACTTCAAGCTTCGTGGCTGTCTCCAGCATGGCCCTGTCGTGAGCCACCGCAGTGATGCCTCCGTAGTTCGTCCCTTCGAGCTTGTGTTTGCCGTCCAGCCTGTAGAAGACTACCGGCGCAGGCTTCGCGAGAGGCGCAGGCTTCCCGCTCTCGTTCTTTATATGTATCCCGTAAGGCGCTCCTATACCCGTGACCTGAGACAATACGAGCTCGCCCTTCGCTCCCTTGGGATGTACTGTCATCTCCTTTTCTATCTCAAGCTCTTCTTTCACCGCTTCTTTCGTAGAAGGCGGTATCAGTATCTGCCCTCCTACCGTATAGCTTTCGATCCTTCCGCAGAGGTTTACTTCCATACCCACAACGCCGTATTTTGTCCTCTTCTCGGATCCGATATTGCCCACTATCACTTC
Source organism: Lachnospiraceae bacterium (assembly GCA_003488445.1). Taxonomy (GTDB): domain Bacteria; phylum Bacillota; class Clostridia; order Lachnospirales; family Lachnospiraceae; genus NK4A144. Next base: position 784 of record DNLO01000002.1, read on the forward strand.
TCCAGTGTTGATGCCTATCCCCATCTCAAGCTGCGGATAGTCCCTTTCGGCATTCCATTTGTTGACGCCCTTCATCTTGTCCTGCATTGTCAGTGCAGCCGCCACAGCCCTGGATGCATGATCCTCATAAGGCTCAGGCGCGCCGAATATCGCCATGATGCCATCACCTATGAACTCGATGATGGTACCGCCATTGGACTGTATCGCATCTGTCATCTCTTCGAGATAGTGGTTGAGCAGAGTGATGAGGTCGGCTGCATCCATTCTCTCGGAGAGAGCCGTGAAGCCTCTCAGATCGCTCATCAATATTGTCAGATTCCTCTTTACCCCTCCGAGCTTCAGCCCGTCGGGAGTATCGAGGAGCTTTTTTACTATCTCATCGGACAGGAATCTGCCGAAGGTCTCGTTTAAGAGCTTGTTCCTCATCTCCAGCTGATCGTTCAGAGCCTGTATCCTCTGCATGGACTTTACTGCATCCCTCAGCTCCACGATCTCGCTCATATCAGAGAAGACCACGATGATACCCGTACGCTCTTCTCCGTCCGTGTAGAAGGATGAGCGCACCCTTAATGTGTATACCTTGTCTCCCGTCTTGTAGGATACGAAGGTATCATGGGACTTTTCCCTGTCGTAGACGCAGTCAAGCACTGCCTGCGAGAATTCATCGTTTTCCGGATCCTCAAAGAAGAGAGATGCAAAAGGCTTGCCAATAAGCTTCTCCTCCGGTATACCCAGTATCTCGATCGCTCTGTGATTTGCAAAGCTGACCTTGCCGCTGAATCCCATGAGCATGACACCCTCGCTGATACCGGCCAGTATCCTGCTCTGTACGACAGTTCCTGAACTCGAATCCTGCGTCACCCTCTCCTCTCCTTAATACCCGAAATATCCGTTCTGTTTCAAAAATCTCACTGCACGCCCTGCTGCCACAAAACCGCCCACCTCGATGGTGATGAACGTGTCCCTGTCAAGTGCTCTCCACAGACGGTCTGCCTCCTCCCAGTCTATGGTACCTTCACCCAGCTGCAGATGATCGTCGAAATCCCCGACGTTATCCGACAGATGCAGATAGCCTATCCTGTCACCCAGCTCTTCAAACCAGCCCCTGACAGGTACCCTAGAATAATGGGCATGGCCGATATCCAGGCACACCCCTATCCTCTTATCCGTGACACGCTTCATCAGAGACTTTATCGCATCCGGATCCACATCGGGGCTGTTCTCTATGAAGATATTGATATCATATTCCTCTGCCAGCTCCTGATAGAAGTCGGCGCATCTGGAGGTCCAGACATCAAGATAAAGCCCCCTGAGAAAGGGAAAGCAGCTCGAGTGAAAGACGACATTCTTCGCTTTGCATGCTACCGCCGTCTCACAGCTCAACCTGCATCTTTGCCTGGAAAGCTCCCTGATACCCGGGTCACTGCATGCGGGATTCACATCCATGAAGAAGCCGTGAAGAGATGTGGTGCGGCCGCAGGTAGAATACCACTGCATGTATTCTTCAAACAACCCGCTCTCAATGAGAGCGGGTGGCATTGAAAAATCAAGAGCTTCATAGCTCAGTCCCTCGGCTGCCGCAAGCACTTCCCATTCCTCACGGAATTCATAATGCGGCTGAACCTGGATGACCGGCCTGTGTATATCAGTCATAAAGCTTCTCTTTGTATTCTTTTATCTCTTCCTTCAGTCTGTCATCAGCACCGTCCTGGTCCTCGGATACCTTAAAGAGGATCCTGCAGGCATTCATATACTCTCCTGTCAGTCTCCTGAGCCTGTAGGATATGTGGCCGAGTATCATCTCTACCTTCGCCGGATTCTGGTCGAAAAGATCCTTGAGATCTGCGGGACTGATGATCTCAAGTGTAGTATCGTCCTGCAAGACTACAGCGGTACCGCTGCGCTTGTCATTACCGAGCATCCCCAGCTCTCCGAAAAACTGATTTGGCATCAGCTCTGTAAGGAGCTTCTCGTCTGCCTTGCCGTATCCCTTGTATATTCCTATGGAACCGGAGTGGATATCATACATGCAGTCGCCCGTCTCGCCTTCCTTGAAGATGACAGTTCCTTTCGAATAGGTCTCGACCCTGGTCTTATATCCGTCGGCATGTCCGGTCTGCTCGATCTTCCTGAGGGCTTCGGCACTGAGCTTGTCTGCAGTCTTGTTCCTCTTGTAGACTGTAGCGAACTTCCTGATACGGTCTGCCAGGCCTGCGCTCTTGCTGTCCTCACCTTTGCGCAGATCAGCTATGGTGGCATTCACCTCGGTATAATCATTGGTGAGCTCACGGAGACGCTCTGCAAGACACTTCATGATGTCAACGATCTGGTCCTTGTCATTCTTGAAGAGATCCGAGATCTCCCCGGACTTTATCTCACATACCTTCACATTATCCAAAGCTACAGCAGTGGCACTGCGGGGATAAGCCTCTATCACTGCCATCTCTCCGAAGAACCTGCCGCTCTTGACCTCGGTCAAAAGCTGCTCTCCTGCCTCTTTGTAGCCGGAATAAATACCGACGGAACCTTCAAGGACCTTATACAGGCACTCCCCCAGGTCTCCTTCCTTAAAGATCACGTCACCCTTACTGAACTGCTTCTCTGTCATGAAAATACCCTCCTATAGCGGATTACTTATTATATAACTTTAATTACTTTATCACATTGATGTCTCTATTTCAATAAAATCAACGCATCGGACATCTCCCGGTGCCCCTGTCGGTATATCGACTTACGGCCGTACTTCATACAGACCTGCTTCTCATTTCCTCGCTTTTTCTAAGCTCCTTGCTCTCTCCTGTGCAG
>DNLO01000206.1:0-163 GCA_003488445.1 Lachnospiraceae bacterium
GAATAATACTCGCAGGCGGCAGCGGTACCAGACTCTATCCGCTGACCAAGGCAATGAGCAAACAGATGATGCCCGTGTACGACAAGCCGATGATCTATTATCCCTTGTCGGCCCTGATGCTGGCAGGCATCAGAGAGGTGCTGATCATATCAACACCCAGGGA
>DNLO01000206.1:229-3445 GCA_003488445.1 Lachnospiraceae bacterium
CTGCCGGGGTTCAGAGAGCTCTTCGGTGACGGATCGCAGCTGGGACTCACGTTCTCTTATGCGATACAGGAGGAGCCAAGAGGGCTGGCGGAGGCCTTCATCATAGGTGCGGACTTCATAGGCAGTGACAACGTGGCGATGGTCCTGGGAGACAATATCTTCTACGGGCAGAGCTTCAGCAAGGTGCTGAAGGCAGCGGCCGGAAGGGAAAAGGGAGCCACGATATTCGGATACTATGTCAAGGATCCCACACAGTACGGTGTGGTGGAGTTTGACGGGCAGGGAAGAGCCGTATCCATCGAGGAGAAGCCCGCGCATCCGAAGAGCAACTATGCGGTGCCGGGACTCTATTTCTACGACAATGACGTGGTGGAGATCGCAAGGAACGTGAAGCCCTCTGCAAGAGGAGAGATAGAGATCACCTCGGTGAACAATGAGTATCTGAAGAGGGGAGACCTCTATGTGGAGACTCTGGGACGCGGCTTCGCATGGCTCGATACGGGATCTCACGACAGCCTTCTGGATGCATCGGACTTCGTCTCGGCATTCCAGAAGAGGCAGGGTCTTTATATCTCCTGCATAGAGGAGATCGCCTTCAAGAGAGGATATATCGACAAGGAGCAGCTGCTGAAGCTCGCAGAGCCGCTGAGCAAGACAGCCTACGGACAGTATCTGAAGGATATAGCGAACGGCCTGTAGGAGATGGACCATAAGGGCTCTCATCTTTGGCTGATACCGGTCATAATCATAGGCTTTAACAGTCTGGTCTTCGTCTGTCTGATCATGATCGGATATAAGAAGCAGACGGGGGAAGCGGCCGATATGCGAAAGACGGCGGTCTCGGAAAGCAGTGTATCGGCAGACGGGGATGTGTCCGGGAATGAAGCGGAGCTCGACGAGAGCTTCTACGATGAGGAGGAGCCCGAAGAGAATATATATGCCTACAGCAGCGGCTATGTGCTCCTGCTCACCTCAAGTGAATCGGATCTGAAGATCCAGATGGTGAGGGAGGACGGAAGTCCTGCCGACGGGATCAGATGGAAGGCGGGAATCGTAAGCCGAAGCGGCGGAGAGGACCTGGAGGCCGAGGATGAGGAGGAAGACGGGATCATCTATGTGAGTGAGATCCCGGCAGATGACTACACCGTAGAGGTCACGGACGGAAGGGGCATATCGGAGACATCATCCATCAGTGTCAAGCCGAGGATAAGATATACGGCTTCCTCCGGCATCAGGAGCATAGTGATGCAGGAGTCGCAGATAGATGCGGCGGCCGAGGATACGGCGCTGACCTCGGAGGAGAAGCAGAACGAGGGAGAGTTTGACGGAATATCGCTGCCGCAGGGAACCCGCGGTATAGATGTATCGAAGTACAATAAAGAGATCGACTGGGCGAAGGTCAAAGCCTCGGGTATAGAGTTTGCGATCATCCGTGCGGGATACAGAGGGTCGGGCTCGGGAGTGCTGGTAGAGGATCCATATTTCAGGCAGAATCTCGCGGGAGCCAAGGCGGCAGGAGTGAAGATCGGTGTGTATTTCTTCACGCAGGCGGTCAATGAGACCGAGGCCGCGGAGGAGGCAGAGGCTGTGGCGTCGCTCGTGAATGCTTCGGATCTGGCGCTGCCGGTGTTCCTGGATGTGGAGAGCTCCGGTAATGTGAACGGGGGAAGAGCCGACGGGCTGGATGTGGCGACAAGGACCGCAGTGGTGAAGAGCTTCTGTGAGACTGCACAGAGTCTGGGCTATAGAGCGGGTGTATATGCCAACAAGACCTGGATGACGGGGAAGCTCAATATGGAGGAGCTGGCGCCTTATGAGAAGTGGCTCGCGCAGTACCGGACTTCGGGGCCTACGTATAAGGGTGATTACAGTATCTGGCAGTATACTTCCAATGGAAGTGTGGACGGGATACAGGGCAGGGTGGACCTGGATATACTTGTGAAGTAGAAGGGCAGCACGCGCACCTAAAGCAGCCGGACAAAGGAAAAAACAGAAGATATACAAGAGGGTTGGTAATGGGAAAGATAAGTGTAGAGACATGTGAGATAGAGGGACTCAAGGTCATCACTCCGCAGGTGTACGGGGATGAGCGCGGGTACTTCATGGAGACGTATAATCACAATGATTTCAGGGAGGCGGGCATCCCCGAGGTGTTCGTGCAGGACAATCAGAGTTCGAGCACGAAGGGTGTGCTGAGGGGACTGCACTTCCAGATCGAGCATCCGCAGGACAAGCTGGTGCGAGTGGTGAGAGGAGAGGTCTTTGATGTGGCAGTGGATCTGAGAAAGGGCTCCGCCACCTTCGGCAAATGGTTCGGGGCCCTGCTCTCCGAGGAGAACAGGAAGCAGTTCTTTATACCGAAGAATTTCGCTCACGGATTCCTCGTGCTCTCCGACACTGCGGAATTCTGCTACAAGTGCACTGATTTCTATCATCCGGGGGATGAGGGCGGCATACCCTACAACGACCCGGATATCGCCATAAAGTGGCCCGAGCTGAAGGGAGCGGATCTCAACATCAACGACAGGGACAGGAACTGGCCGACTTTTGCCGAGTACAGGGATAAGCGCGGACTGTGAGGATGGAGAGAAAGAAAAAGACAATCCTTGCCGTGGCGGCGCTTGCTGTCGTCTGGTCTCTTTATATCATCCTGCATCACAATCCTCTGGCAGTACCCATACAGGAGAAGGTCAAGAAGTGCATCTCCATTTTCATTCTCTGGAGTGCCTTCGGCATATTTGCGAAGTTCTATGACTGGATCGTGCTGCTTCCCCAGGAGCTCTTCGCCAACCGGAAGCTCATATGGAAGCTGGCCAAAAACGACTTCCGCTCCAAGTATGCGGGATCGTACATGGGCATAGTCTGGGTATTCCTGCAGCCTGCGGTGACGGTGCTGGTATACTGGTTTGTCTTCACCATGGGAGGAAGGACACCGGTATCGGATACACAGGGCTATCCTTTTGTGGTATGGCTCATAGTGGGCATTGTGCCCTGGTTCTTCTTTTCCGATGCATGGGGACAGGGGACGAGTGCGCTGCTGTCGTACCAGTTCCTTGTGAAGAAGGTGGTGTTCAAGATCAGCATCCTCCCCATCATCAAGATCCTTTCCGCATTTTTCATCCATGTGTTCCTTGTGGCTGTCACGCTGGTGATACTGCTGCTGAACGGTATCTATCCCAATCCGTACTGGATACAGATACCGTATTTTTCGCTGTG
>DNLO01000234.1 GCA_003488445.1 Lachnospiraceae bacterium
TTGCCAATATAGTCATCCCTGTATGTATTCCTGTAGCCCATATCCTCAATGCCCTTCTTGATACCCTTGGCCGAGGCGTAGGCATTGTGGGGCGCCACTCTGTCTGTGGTGCGGTAGAACACCGTATCTCCTATCGCAGCGAGGCCCGAGAGATTGTTCACATAGTCCTCCTCCAGAAGAGGCAGGGCATAGGCCGACTGTCCGTAGTGACAGTATATGGAATCCAGCTCCAGGGCAAAATATACGAAATAGTTCCTGCACGACCTCACAGACCCTATCTTCTCCTGGTCATCATAGTTCTCAAAAACACCCATCATACGGGTGAGGCCGCCCTCAACCACGCACTCGTACATTATGTCCGCCGCACTCACACCGCTCATCGGCATGGCGTCATCTATATTGTTCAGCATGATGGCCACCGGTCTTCGGTCTCCGATCTCCGCCGGTACCATCTTGCCCGACAGATAGCTCCTGACCATGTTGCCCTCTCTCTCTCTTTCCTTTCCGAGAGAGGATATGTAGCCTTTCTCCGCCTTCACCGCATCATCGCTTCCGGCCTCCTCGACCGGACTTTCATTCGCATTATCCGAGGATATGGTCTCCTCATACTTTTCGTATGCTGCAGCATCCGATGGCTGTTCCCCGTCATCATATACGGCGGCATCCGATGAGACTGCCCCGCCGCTTCCGCCGCATCCTGCGACAGCTCCCACGCACAGTCCGAGTATACACATTAATGATACGATCTTTTTCTTTTTCACCGGTTTATCTCCTTATCCCGATTTTTTCCATTATATCATCCTGAGCCCGCTCCATTATGAGAGCATCATCCGGCTCGATATGGTCAAATCCCTGCAAGTGTAACATACTGTGTACGATTAGAAAAGCATACTCCCTGAGCACCGTATGTCCGTACTCTTCCGCCTGTGACAGCACATGATCCGCCGAGATCACTATGTCGCCCAGCAGCAGCTCTCCCGTATCCGGGTCGAAGGCATCCGGAGCTCCCTCTTCTATGGCACTGAAGTCTCCCGGCTTTTCAAACTCCAGCATGGGAAAGGACAGCACATCCGTCGCCCTGTCCGTATTCCTGTGCTCCCTGTTCATCTGTCTTATCACTTCATCACCGGTAAGTGTAAGGGAAATGTCGCATTCGTAGGGACACCCCGTGTATTCCAGAGCGGCCGAGGCGGCCTTTTCAAATACTGCCCTTATGTCTATGCCAAGCTCTCTCGTCCCTTCATCGCACTCAACGGAGAAAGTCATAATACATCTTTTCTCCCTTCAGGTACTTCCTTATTTCTTCAAGCTCGTAATATGGTATCGCCGATTTTTTTAGTATGGCCCTCTTGCCGGAGAAAAGCTTCAGGATGGAGCTGTCTATGAATTTGTTCATATCAGGATCCCCCTTGCCCTTTGCAAATTCCTTCATGAGATCGCAGAGCACCGTATCTATGATAAAGGCAATGGATACCTCTGCGGACACCCTGTTGCCCTCCTTTATCTCTCCGTACTCGCGAAGCAGCGCCATAAGATCGTCCGGAAAGCCTTCCTGAGAGGCAAGCTTCATCGTCCTGATCGCCACAGTGGTGTCTTCATCGCTCAGCACTCCGATGCGGTGATAGAATCCCAGTCCTCTCATCAGCACCTTGTCATATCCGAACTTCTCTGCAAAGAGATCTGTATAGTGGGCCGTATGAATGGCTCTCTTGTATTCCGTCTTGTCCGTTTCCCTCAGCTCCATAAGCAGCGGATGCTCGGGATCCACCACGGTCTTGTACAGATCATCCTTTCTCTTGATCACGTTATTGTAGTACCGGTATCCGGATATCTCCATGATGATCACGCTCAGTATCAGCCCCACCACAGGGTCTATCACGACCTCCGGAGTGATATCCATCCTCTTCATGACGATGAGCGCCGTATACAGGAGGATGTAGAGCAGTGAGAAGATCACGAGCACTTCGGTGTATCGTCCGGTCCTGCTCCTGCTGTACATGAGAGCCAGACAGAGTATCGCTATCACCGTAACGAACAGGAAGTACTCGAATGACCTCTCCCTTATCAGGAAAGGAATGGCCGTGAAATATATGATGGATGTCAGGCCAAGTGTAGGTGATGATATAAAGGCAATCATGACACTGAATGCCGCAATGGGTACCATGAAGTCAGGTATGAACGCCTGTGCTGCAGATATCAGTGCCAGCAGAGTCATGAACATTGCCACATTGAAGGTGATATGCTTGCGGCTCAGGCTGATCATGGCCGCGGCGATGATGCATACGGATATCACCGCGCGCACTGCCGCCATGGGTGAGGACTGTACAAAAAATGCACATGCCGCAGTCACCAGTGCAGGTACTATAACAGGAATAAGTATATAAAGATCGGACCTTGCTTTGTTATCTGTTTCCATTTCTGTGTGCGTTCTTCTTTCTCTTTCTGTCGGATGCGTTGTTCTTCGCATCGTATTCTTCATAAGCCTTGACTATCTTCTGTACCAGAGGGTGCCTTACGACGTCCTTGGCACTCAGGTTTACGAAAGCGATGTCCTCTATTTTGGACAGCACCTTGCCCGCCACATCGAGTCCGGATACGGAGCCCTCGGCGAGATCCATCTGTGTCCTGTCTCCCGTGATCACCACTTTGGAGCCGAACCCGATCCTGGTGAGGAACATCTTCATCTGGGCAGGTGTCGTGTTCTGTGCTTCATCGAGGATGATAAAAGCGTTATCCAGAGTCCTGCCTCTCATGTAGGCCAGAGGTGCCACCTCTATCAGACCTTTTTCCATATTCTTCTGGAATGAATCCGCCCCCATTATGCTGTAGAGAGCATCATACAGGGGTCTGAGATACGGATCTATCTTGCTCTGCAGATCTCCCGGCAGGAATCCCAGCTTCTCTCCCGCCTCTATGGCAGGTCTCGTGAGGATGATCCTGGAGATCTCTTCTTTCTTGAAGGCTGTCACGGCCTTTGCTATGGCAAGATAGGTCTTGCCGGTACCTGCAGGTCCTATGGCAAAGACTATCATCTTGCCGTCTATGGCATCGGTATATTTCTTCTGCCCCACGGTCTTCGGCTTTACCGGCTTGCCCTGTACGGTGTGACAGATCACGTCATCTTCCACCGAGGTGATGAACTCTTTGGATGAATCCTGTATACTCTCGAGAGTATAGTTTATCTTCTGGTCGTCTATGATCTCTCCTTTTTCAGCAAGAGCCAGGATCTCCTTCAGCATATATACAGCCTCAGCCCCGGCAGACTCCGGACCTTCTATAGATATCATGTCATTGCGGATGGATATATCCACCCCAAGCCTCTTCTCGATGGCAAGGATATTCCTGTCGAAGGCACCGGTGACATTCTGTATCGTATTGTTGCTGTATCCGCTGATGCTGATGGTCTTATTCATTATGACTCAAAGGCTTTCATCCCGCGAAGCACTGAAAGCATAGCTGTAGATCAGCGGCGTTTTGGCAGGCTTCTCATCCTTTATCGATATGGAGGATAAGAACTGTTCCTTTGCCTTGATGGCATCCTCCTCATTCAGGCTGTGGATCTCGCAGAGCAGATCACCCTTTCGGACCATATCCCCCTTCTTTTTCTTCATGATAAGTCCTACCGAAAGATCTATCTCCTGCTCCTTGGTGACCCTGCCCCCGCCGAGTATCTTCACACATTCACCGATACCCGCACAGCTTGTGACATCAAGATATCCGTCTCTTTCCGATCTCACTTCCTCCACGTGGGGTGCTCTGGCAAAGCGGTCGTAGTCATCGATCACCTTCGGATCACCGTGCTGTGCTTCTATCATCCTTCTGAAGCACTCCAGCGCTTTTCCGTTCCTGATATTCTCCATTGCCATATCCCAGGCTTCATCTACTCTTGATGCCCGTCCTCCGGCTATGATCATCTCCGGTATGATCACCTTCATCACTTCCCATACGTCATCTTCGGCACGGCCCTTCAGAGCCTCTATAGCCTCGATTACCTCCAGTGAATTGCCTATCGCACATCCGAGAGGCTCATTCATATCGGTGATCACCGCACACATCTTCAGTCCGGCTCTCCTGCCGATATCTATCATGATACGGGCAAGCTTCATCGCCGAGTCTTCATCCTTCATGAAGGCTCCCGTGCCGTGCGTCACCTCCAGCACTATGGCATCACTTCCCGCAGCGATCTTCTTGCTCATTATCGACGAGGCGATGAGGGGGATGCTTCCCACCGTTCCCGTCACATCCCTTAGAGCATAGAGAAGCTTGTCAGCAGGCGCCAGATCCTTCGTCTGTCCGATGAGGGCATAGCCCAAATCCTTGACCTGCCTGATGAATTCATCCTCCGAAAGAGAAACAGAAAACCCCGGGATCGATTCAAGCTTGTCTATGGTACCGCCCGTAAATCCCAGTCCCCTGCCGCTCATCTTGGCAGTGGGTACTCCGCATGAGGCTGCTATGGGAGCGACGATGAGCGTCACCTTGTCTCCCACTCCTCCTGTGGAGTGCTTGTCCACCTTGATCCCCGGGATCGCAGAAAGATCCATGATATCTCCCGACTCCGCCATAGCCATCGTGAGCTCGTAGGTCTCTTCGTTGTCGCATCCGTTAAGATAGATCGCCATAAGAAGAGCCGACACCTGATAGTCAGGTATCTCCCCGGCCACATAGCCTTCAATGAAATACCTTATCTCATCTTTAGTCAGCTTTCCCCTGTCTCTCTTCTTTTCGATGATATCGATAAACCCGGACATTTCTTCTCCCTTCCGGAAAGCCGGACAGTACCGGCCATCCCGTCACTTTTCGGCACCGCCGGATCACTGCGGCATCCCGTACGCTACTTGTGGTAGGGCTCTCCCCTTATTATCCTGAATGCCCTGTAGAGCTGTTCAAGGAAGATGACTCTCATCAGCTGGTGAGGGTATGTCATCCTGCCGAAGCTCAGATGCATATCCGCCATTTTACTGACTGACTCATCTATGCCGTCTGAACCGCCTATGATGAAGCAGATATGGCTCCTTCCGGAATTCATCACAGCCTGTATCTCACAGGCAAATTCAGTGGAAGAAAGCTCTTTCCCTTCGATCTCCAGAGTGATGACGTATGCATCATCATCCATGCACTGTCTTATGCGCGAAGCCTCGCTCATCATATCCGGTCCGTCTGCGACCTCCCTGACGTCGAGCTTCACATAGCCGGAGAGTCTTTTGCTGTACTCCTCCACGGCATCTCTCAGATATCTTTCCTTCAGTCTGCCGCAGGCTATCAGTGTGACATGCAGCATACCGTCACTCGAAATACTCCGTATACAGCTCCTCTATGAGCTGAGACATGAGCGACTCTTCCACATCCATGAAGCGCTCAGATATCCTTCGTCTGATGATATCCGTCCTTTCGAAATAGATATCGCTGTCCTCAGTCTCCGCCTCGGTCTCACCGTCTATGGAAGCTGCGTCATAGTTCTCCGTGAACCATTTCTTGATCTCTTCTTTTTTGCCGGTCTCCCGGACAGCATCCATGGCCACCGTCTTTGCCCTGATGAGAGCCCTTATGCCCGATACCAGGAACATCCCGAAAAGCAGGGTCATCACGACCTCAGCTATCACTCCGAATGCCCCCTCGAGCTGAAGCTTCACTGCCCCGGACAGTACCAGTGCCATTGCTATAAGACCTATCCCCCCGATAAGTACCAGAGTATAACCCGATGACTTCAGATCCTTTGCCTTCTCCGTAAGTGTCATATGTTTATCCCCGAATCATCTGCTCAGATATTCATCTATACCTTTGGCTGCCTTGCGTCCGGCCCCCATTGCCAGTATCACTGTTGCAGCTCCCGTAGCACAGTCTCCTCCTGCAAATACCCCGGGTCTTGATGTTGCTCCCGTCTCTTCATCAGCTATGATGCACTTCTTTTTGCTGGTGTCGAGTCCCTTTGTAGTGCCGGGGATCAGGGGATTGGGTGTGGTACCCAGTGCCATGATGACTGCATCACACTCGATCTCATATTCGGATCCCGGTATCTCTATGGGTCTCCGTCTGCCGGAGGCATCAGGCTCTCCGAGCTCCATCTTTATCACCTTTATACCCTTTACGAAGCCTTCCTCATCCTCAAGTATCTCCACAGGGTTCGTGAGCAGGGCAAACTCTATGCCCTCCTCCTTTGCATGATGTACCTCCTCGGCTCTTGCGGGAAGCTCCTGTTCGGATCTCCTGTATACCACTGTCACCTTTGATCCGAGACGAAGCGCAGTACGTGCGGCATCCATGGCTACATTGCCCCCGCCTACGACCACTGTCCTGCTGCCTTTGTTGATGGGCGTATCGTAATCATCCCTGTAGGCCTTCATGAGATTGGCCCTGGTCAGATACTCATTTGCCGAATACACACCGAGAGCCTGCTCTCCCGGAATATGCATGAACATCGGAAGTCCCGCACCGGATGCGATATAAACCGCGTCATAGCCCTGCTCGTCCATCAGCTCGTCTATGGTCTCAGATTTGCCTATGATATAGTCTGTCTTTATCTCCACTCCCAGAGATACGACGTTCTCTATCTCCTTCGCTACCACCTCATCCTTGGGCAGTCTGAACTCCGGTATGCCGTATACAAGCACTCCTCCGGCTTTGTGCAGTGCCTCGAAGATGGTGACATCATAGCCCATCTTTGCCAGGTCTCCCGCACAGGTAAGACCTGAAGGGCCCGCACCTACCACTGCGACCTTCTTCCCTTTCTTCTGCATATCCTTTACGGGTCTGATGCCGTGCTCTCTCGCCCAGTCTGCAGTGTACCTCTCAAGCTTTCCTATGGATACGCTCTCTCCCTTTATTCCTCTGACACAGTTGCCCTCGCACTGTCTCTCCTGGGGACATACCCTTCCGCATACTGCCGGCAGAGTACTTGCCGCGCTGAGTATCTCGAATGCCCCTGCATCATCACCCTCTTTTATCCTGCCGATGAATCCGGGGATGTCTATGCTAACGGGACACCCTTCAACGCATTTGGGGTTCTTGCACTGCAGGCATCTGGTAGACTCGGCTCTCGCCTCCTCTTCATTATATCCGAGGCACACCTCGTTAAAGTTTGCGGCCCTTTCTTTCGGATCCTGCTCCGCTACCGGGACCTTCTTCATCATATCCACTTCGATCATCTGTATTCCTCCATCATATGGCTGTCGTCTTTTCGTGAAGCACAGCCTTTTCTGCTAACGTGCTATCCGTATTCCTTCCGGTCTGCTCAATGTGACGAGCAGCCTCCGGTGTGGGTGTCTCCCTCCAGATACTTCAGCAGCCGTCTTCCTTCTTCTGTCTTGTACAGCTTCATCCTCTTCATGGCTGAATCGAAATCAACCTTGTATCCGTCAAACTCCGGACCGTCCACACAGGCGAACTTCACCTCGTCTCCGACTATCAGTCTGCAGGCTCCGCACATTCCCGTGCCGTCCACCATGATGGGATTCATGGAGACTGTGGTGGGTATGCCCAGTTCCCTGGTGAGCTTCACGCAGAATTTCATCATTATCATGGGTCCTATGGAGACACACATATCATAGTGTCTGCCCTGCTCCTTTACCAGCTCCTCTATAACTGCGGTGACCATGCCGGATCTGGCATATGATCCGTCATCTGTGGTCACAAATACATGCTCTGCGCCTACGGCATCTATCATCTCTTTTTCCATGATCAGAGTGTCGTGGGATTTCGTTCCGATGATGACATCCACATCCACGCCGTGCTCCTTGAGCCACTTTGCCTGGGGATATACCGGTGCGGTTCCAAGACCTCCGCCAACGAGCAGATAATGTCTCTTCCTCACTTCCTCAATGGGCTCCTTCACGTACTCGGCCGGATTGCCCAGAGGACCGACCACATCCGCGAAGCTGTCCCCGGTCTTTTTTTCGGCGATCTTATAGCTCGACTCGCCTATGGTCTGGAAGACGATGGTCACAGTCTGAGCCTTCCTGTCATAGTCGCATATGGTTAGGGCTATCCTCTCGCTCTCCTCATCAGCCCTTACTATCAGGAACTGACCCGGCTCACATGCATGTGCCACGTTGGGAGCTTCGACTACCATCATATAGGTCTTCTCTGCCAGCTCCCTGGCCTCCAAAATCTTGTACATATCATATTCCTCCAACTAAAACTTATTTGTAAGTAAGCAATAATGATCTATCCGCTTACTATAGCTGAGCCAAAACAAATATATTATATATAGCCCTTATGGCATTTTCAAAATCTTCGTTCTTCACACCTATGATGATATTCAGCTCGGATGACCCCTGATCGATCATCTTCACGTTCACGTTGGCATGAGCCAGGGCCGAGAATATCCTGCCCGATGTTCCCTTCGAGGATTTCATTCCACGCCCAACGACGGCGATGAGTGCCAGATCGGACTCAATGTCTATGCTGTCGGGATGGGTCAGCCTGTTTATCTCGGAGACAACCCTCTGCTCCTTCTCGATGAATTCATCCTGATGCACGATGATCGTCATGGTATCTATGCCGGAAGGCATATGCTCAAATGAGATCTCATT
>DNLO01000101.1 GCA_003488445.1 Lachnospiraceae bacterium
CTGACTTCTTAGCGATTGCTTCAACTAATTCTGTCTTGTTCATGTTATCCTCTCCTTTATCTTGTCCTGAACTTCAGGACATAATCGTTGCCCCAATAGTATACCACATATCCCGTATACATCAACCATATAAGCACCTGTTTTCGGCATTTTCGGCTGTTTTTTTGTTTTCAGCCTCTGCTCAGCAGGGCCTCGGCTTCCTTTTCCCTCAGAATGTCGGACATATATTTCCTGTCCTCCGCGTCACTTATCCTCTCCAGATCCTCGGTCTCCGTCACGGCTCCCGGGTGGAACATCAGCTCAATGTCCTCTTTTACCGCCTTCCTGTTGTTCTCTATATTCTTCAGGATGATCCCGAGATTCTTCTTCGTCATGCATCCGGAGAACAGTATGCTGGCAAAGTCTGAATGGCCGCATTCATACAGTTTCCTGTGTCGCATCCTGTCTATTGCCGAAAAGGCATCCAGCAGCATGACCTTTATGATGTTCACCGGCCTGAAGCACTCGAACCCGGCCAGCCCTCTGTAGAATACGGGCTTCTCCCGGATGATCCGGACGTAGGATACATCCAGCTGTTTTTCGTCCACCAGCTCGGATATCACGTCAAATACCATCGGCACCATATGAAAATGGCGGTGGCTGTCTATACGTACACTTCCCTGCTCCGTAAAATACGGCAGGCACCTGTCTATCTGCCTGGAAAGCTCAGCCTTGATCTGCTTCCTGTACCGCCCGTGCATGCCGGGGATCACCGATGCCTTCAGCAGTTTTCCGTAGGTCACGTTAAAGCATCCCGCCCCGTCCAATAGATCCGGAACCTCCTCTGCGGGACTCAGCGGTTTTTCCGTCATGATGTTAAAGTGGATAGCCAGCCTGATATCCTTCGTGCATTCCTTCTTCAGTATATCCATGCACTCGTCCAGATAC
The DNA here is from genome assembly GCA_003488445.1 of Lachnospiraceae bacterium. Taxonomy (GTDB): domain Bacteria; phylum Bacillota; class Clostridia; order Lachnospirales; family Lachnospiraceae; genus NK4A144. Next base: position 928 of record DNLO01000101.1, read on the forward strand.
AGGCCGTTCGGCATCAGACTGACGCCGTTCAGACAGCCTTCATTTGCACATTTGATGATGCGCCGGGCAGCCCCCGGAAACATCCCGTAGTCATCTGCGTGGTATTCTATCATTTCCCGTCTTCCGTTTCATCACTGATAAAGTATCTGGGCCGGTTCTTGGTCTCCATGTAGGTCCTCCCCACATACTCGCCGATGACACCCAGAGACAGCAGCTGCACGCTCCCCAGGAACCATATGCTGATGGTGAGTGTGGACCAGCCCGGTACCGTCACTCCCCTCATATGGTCTATCAGGGTCACGATCATCATAGCGACCGATATTATAAACACTATCATCCCCAGAAGGATGACCAGCCTGATGGGCTGTATGCTGAAGGAGGTTATCCCGTTCAGTGCCAGGGACACCATTTTCTTCAGCGTATATTTCGAAGATCCCGCTTCTCTCTCGCTCACATGGAAATACACGATATCGCTCTTGAATCCCATCTCGGGCACGAGTCCTCTGATGAAGAGATTGTTTTCCTTGTACGAGGCCAGAGCCTTCACTGCCCGGTTGGACAGCAGCCTGTAGTCTGCGCTCTGCTCTATGAGATTGCATCCCAGGAATCTCATGAACTTGTAGTATGCGGTGGCTGTAGCCTTCTTGAAAAAGCCGTCCGTATCCCGGGAGTCGCGTACACCATACACTATGTCGCACCCCTCGGAGTATTTCTCAAGGAATCTGGGTACGGCCTCTATATCCTGCTGCAGGTCAGCGTCTATTGTGATCACACAGTCCGCCCCCTGCTCGGCGGAGTACACCATCCCCGAATATATGGCTATCTGGTGGCCCTTGTTCCTGGAGAGCCTGATACCCCGGAATATGGGATTCTTCTCATGAAGAGAGTTTATGATCTCCCATGTCCTGTCCCTGGACCCGTCATCCACGAAGACTATCCGGCTGTCAGACGTGATCACCTGCGTCTCCATCAGCCTGTCATAGAGCTTCTGTGCCTTGACGGAGCTCATTTCCAGTATTTCTTCTTCATTGTAACAGGGCATTACCAGATACAGTTTCACGGCTTTGCTCATCTTGATGTACCCTCCGTAGTTATTTCCTTTCAGAACAGATGACCTCTCCGTTACCGAAGAGGTCATCAACATGCATACTCCTTATCTATGGCACGATCAACCGACCATGGATGCAATAAGTGCATCTATCTCCGCCTGGCTCAGAAGTCTGTTCGAGTCTCCTCCTGCAGGTGGTGCAGCCGGTGCCGCAGCCGCCGGCGCAGGTGACGCTGCCGCTGCTGCGATATTTGGCGTCTTGGCCTGTGCCTGTGATGAATTACCCATTATACTCGCGAAGAGGGCTTGCTGTTCAGCGCTAAGTCCGTCCATCGATCGTTGATCCTTTCATATTGACAATCTATACCGTATCTAAAATCATATCAGAGCGCGGTATTATTTGTCAAATAACGTCACTGATTCACCAGGCCTCTCAGTACAGATGCCGACTGCTGCTTGAGGAAAGCCTCGGGATCTCCGGTATAGTTCCAAAGTCCCAGGAGCTTGTTCCACTCAGCTGCGGTGAACACTTCCCTTCCGCCCGAAGCATCGGTGTAGGTCACGTTGCCGGATGCATCCTTGGGGAAGCCGTACTTTGTCTTGAAGGGATCTGATGCAGCTGCAGCTGCTCCGCCTACCCCTGTGCTCCCCTCAGCGAAGATCACCGGATCAGCCTTGGGTATCACGCCTCCCACAGAGTTGATATAGTTCGTGATCCCCACTGCATCCGCATGAGCCAGTGAGGTAAGTCCCTTTGACTCCATGATGGCTCTGTCTATCGGATTGTCCATGAAGCAGTGCTCTATGATTATCGTAGGTATACCGAAGCTGACTCCGTGTCTGATGACGCCGTAGTAGTCTCCGGACTGTCCCAGCTTTGTCTTCACTCCCTTGCTTGCGAACCCCAGCCCTGTCAGCTGGCTCAGAACGCTGTTGCCGAGCCCGTATCCTACATTGCGGTGTCCGCCGAACATCGATGACCACACCTCGGATCCGAACTTATCATGTGCTCCCGAAGAGTTGAAATGTATGCTGATGAGGACATCTGCATTGACGGAGTTGGCATATGCGGCTCTCTGATCGAGTCCCAGGCTGACATCTCCGTTACGTGTCATATATACCGTATGTCCCGCTGCCTCCAGCTCAGACTTGACCTGGCTTGCCACAGCGAAGTTAAGCTGCTTCTCCATATAGGGGGGATAAAGGGCTCCCGCACCTGAAGTACCTACTCCTCCGTGTCCCGGATCGAGACAGATGACTGCCGCCTGTGCCCTTACCACCATGATGAGTGACATCACGGTCACCGTCACAAACAGCTTCAATGCATTAAGCAGCACTTTGTTCTCCCTGGATGTGCTCATATCTGACGTTTCCTCCCTTATTATCAAGACAAGATCTTATCATTCCCAATTATTACAAACATGTTAATTTTTATCATATTATGCGCCTTCTTGTCAACATAATATCGGAGGAATATCAGAAAAAAGGCATCCGCACAGCGGATGCCTTTCGAAAACACACGTTTTGTATGTCGGCTTATTTGAAGAACGCCAGCTTCTCGTCCAGCTTCTTGGATATGCCGTTCAGATCCTCTGCGGACTCTGCCAGTGTGCTGATCGTTTCGTTCAGCTCCTCCATGGAAGCAGATGTCTGCTCTGTGGATGCCGCGTTCTGCTGTGATATGGCTGAGAGCGACTCCATCGCATCTACCACGATATCCTTGGCTCCCACACAGGACTCTGCGTTGGAGCTGATCGAAGAGATACCTACCACGGTGCTCTCGACTCCGCCTATCAGGCTGTCGATGCTCGCCACCGTTGCCCTGATTATCTCCTGCTGCTCGGTATTGGCATCCTGTACGTCCTTTGCCTTGGCCACAGCCTGCTGTGACTCGCCCAGAAGCGTCTGCATAGCTTCCCTGATCTCGTTCGCGGTATCCGAAGAGCTGGTAGCGAGGTGTCCGATCTCCTCTGCCACGACAGCGAAGCCTCTGCCGGCCTCTCCTGCTCTGGCGGCCTCTATCGAGGCATTGAGTGCAAGGAGGTTTGTCTGTGATGCTATATTGGTGATGGAATCCACCTTCTCGTTGATCTCTGCCACAGCTGCGGATGTGGAGTTGATGCGTTCCGTGATCTCCTTGATGTTGGCATCCATCTCCTCGGAGCTCCTGGAGAGCTTGGCCAGATGGTCTGACGAGGTCTGGCTGTCGGTATGCATGGTGTCTGCGGTACCGGTGAGATCTCCCGAGTTGGACTGTACGCTTCCGATGGCTTCTGCGATGTTACCCACGTTGGAGTTCGCACTCTGTATGGCGTCAGCCTGCTCGGTAGCACCCTTGGCGATATCCAGGATTGCGCTGGATACACCGTCAGTGGTGCGGGAAATCCGATCTGCGGTAGATGCCAGATCAGTCGACTTCTCATCGACCTCCTGGGACACTTCCTTGATACCCTCAACTATCTCATTCAGCTTCTTCGAGAGATTGTTGTTGGCCCTCAGCATGTCTCCCAGCTCATCCTGCCTGTCAAGATACCTGTCGACAGTCACGAACTCGCCGTTGGACAGATGCTGCGAGAGATACAGATTCTCATGTATCACATTGATAAAGGTGCTTGCCACCTTGATGGCTATCAATCCGACTACCAGGAAGACTATCACTGCGACCAGTGCTATGACCGTGATACTCCTCTTTATCTGAGCCTCCACGTTTGCACGGGGCTTGCCGGCAAAGGCCATGCCAACTGTCTTGCCGTCCTTTTTTACAGGGATATATGCAACGCAGTAGTCCATTCCGGCCACATCGGTACTTGTGCTGGTGTATACCTGACCACCGTTCAGACAGGCCGCGATGACCGCATCTGCAGCCGGCACACCTATCGGCCTCGTGCCGTCCTTCTTCACCACAGACGTATTCGCACGTACGGATCCGTCGAAGTAGGTGAAGTCATATCCGGACATCTTCTTGAGCTCGTCCTCCAGTGCGTTGTCTGCCACCTCACGCTCCAGGTTCTTGACCTGATCGCAGTAGACCTCTGCGATACCTTCCAGCCCTTCAAGCATTTCCATCTCCATTCCCTTCTGGATGGACACGACGGCTACTATAGCCATCGCGATCGCTATCACCGCCATGGGCAGCAGAGCCAACGTAAGGAGCTGTACACGCACTCCCAGTTTACGTTTCTTCATTGTTGCAGTTCCTCCTTAAAATACACATTTCAAGCGCA
>DNLO01000153.1 GCA_003488445.1 Lachnospiraceae bacterium
ACAAAGGTGTCTATGTCACCGATGTAGAGACTGTTAAGTGCATCCCTTCTCGCCGCCTTGAAGAAGCCCTTCCCGTGTCTTTCCACGACCATGCTCTCCTCGCCTATCTCAGAGGTATACTCTATGAACTCCTCTGTATCCAGATCCACATAGAACAGATTGAAATAATCGGCTGCCAGTGCCCTGGAAATATTGGCGTAGGATGTATCACCGCTGTGGTCGGTGACAGCCATGACCGCTATGGCTACAGCCACATGACCGTTCACATGATTCCTGGATATCTTCCTCAGCAGGATGTGTGCGATGGTCCTGTCAGGCAGTCTCTCATCAAGCATGGTACGATTGATATCCTCACCGCACTTTACTATCCTTCTCACAAATTCCGTCCAGTCGCCTTCATTCTCCGATGCCACATCCACATACTCTTCCGTCAGTCTGTAGCCGAAGCTCCTTTCCGTAAAATCACGGAAGGACTGGTTGCTCCGCGTGATGAGTGCTTTCTCCGTGATGCTGTTCCTGTTTATCTTCCTTTCGATCTCCATGATGGCCATGGGCAGCGTATTGAAGAGATGTCTGAAGCTGTCCTCTCCCTCGCTGGCCACCACCGCCAGATCATACAGATTGATGCGCCCTATCGACTCATAGTAGCCGGACTCCTCGGGATTCTCATATCCGATCTGTATCCCTTTCTCATATCTTTCCAGGATATCCTCAAAGGGAATGGGCTTCGAGTAATAGTAGCCCTGCAGCTTCGAGCAGCCGATCTCTCTCAGGAAGGTGGCATGTTCCTTTGTCTCCACGCCTTCACATACAGTCTCCATACCCAGAGCCGAGGCCATCCTCATGAGCTCTGTCAGGATGATCTTGCCCGTATCCCCTTCATCCAGTCTGCGCATGAAGCTCATATCGAACTTGATCAGGTCAAACTCCAGGTCTCTCAGCACATCCAGGGACGAGTACCCGCTGCCAAAGTCATCCATCCACACCTGGAATCCCAGCTTGCGGAATCTCCCCACCTGCTTCTTCATGAACTCAAAGTCGCTGCCCACTATGCTTTCGGTCACCTCTATGGTGATCATCTCGGGTCTGATGCCCGCATCATTCACACGCTTGCTGATCTCGCCCACTATATCGCAGGCATCGAAGTCGCTTCTGGACAGATTGACGGACTGCGGCACCACATTCAAGCCCGCCTTCTCCGTCTTCTTCATCTTCTCTATCACCTGATCCACTATGTACAGATCCAGCTTGTATATCAGTCCCGATTCCTCGAGTATGGGTATGAAGTCTCCCGGTGAGAGGAATCCCTTTACCGGATCTATCCATCTGGAAAGAGCCTCCTCATCGCATACCCTGCCATTTGTGGCTCTGACGATAGGCTGATAGTAGACCTTTATCCACCCCTCCTCTATTGCTCTGTCTATGTTTGAGATGATGTACTGATGCTTGTCCACATCCTCCTGCATCTCATCGTCATAGTAATGGATACCCGACACGTAGGTATTCTTCAGGGCATCGCAGGCAAGCCTGGCCCGATCGCAGGCCATGCTCACATCCATATCCTTCGGACAGTCCGGATACACTCCGACTCTTATCGGCAGAGTCTTGTTGCTCCCGGTGCTCTGCCACTCCTGAAACATCCTGTGCAGAGTATCTTCCAGATAAGTCTCATCGGTGTATACGGCAAAGTGATCCTGTCCCAGCCTGCAGCAGTTCTCATTGCTGAAATACTTCACTATCAGCTGCGAGAATGACCTGAGCAGTACATCACCCTCGGCGAATCCGTGCTTTTGATTAAAATATTTCATACCTGAAAGATCCAGGAAAAGAAATGTCGGCTTCCCTCCTCTGTCCGATATTGCCTGACAGCCGGACTCCGCAAGCTCAAAGAAATACGTCATGCTGGGAAGACCAGTCAGATAATCATAGTAGCTGGCACGGATAAAGCTCGCTTCATGCAGGACCCTGCTCAGAGACTGGCTGAGTCCCTTTTCCTTCGCCCCCTCCGGAGTATATATCCCCTCATCCATGTACCATACCTGAGCCAGCTGTTCTCCGGTATCGGTGTTAAAATGCTCACCCAGAGCATGTATTATCCTGTAATCCGCACCTTCACCGGTCTTCGACCGGTAGATCACATCATATCTGCCGCCTTTGGTGGCAAACTCAAATGCCGCATCCGCTATACGGGCTGCATCATCGGGATGCGTTTCCTTGTACATGTTGTGATCCATGTCATAATAGGCTTTTGCCGGATCATCGTATCCGAACATCCTGCAGAAGCCCTCTGTCAGTATCAGGGTGACCACCCGCTTGTCTACGAACTGGTAGATTGCAAACGGAACAGGTGAGTTCTCGAGGAGATCTCTCATCTCGCTTGAATATTCATATCTTTCCATTGAGATCCTTTCTTATCACGTCATCCTTTTTTCCCGTGCAACGGCTTGTTTTCTGCTACCACGGCCTGCATACTCCCCCCAAAAAAAGAAATGCGCAGACTCCGTATAATTATACTATTTTATACGGTATCTGCGCAATCATAAGGGGGGGAGCTGCATGCTCCGCCTGTGTTTCGGTTTATCCTATTCAGGGATCTTTTCGGCTACGCACTGTATGATCCGTCTCAGGTTATCTATATCCTCACAGGGATCTCCTGTTTCCAGAGAGTGATTGCCCCCTGATATCCTGAATTTTTCCAATCTCCTGTCATCGGCTATACGCTCGATCGCTCTGTAGTCCGCATAGGGATCGTTGTCTCCGTAAAAGAGAACCCCTCTCTCCTCACCTATATAGGGCTCTATCGGATATTCTCCTCTTCCGG
>DNLO01000171.1 GCA_003488445.1 Lachnospiraceae bacterium
GGCATAATGGTTAGTTATCGCTAACTCAAATATAGTAACACACGTTTAAGATATAATCAATACGTCCGGATATATTTTTCAGTCTGCAAAACAAAATATGCTTATGTAAATGCACATGAAATCACATCATCACGACAGGTAGTCGATCCTTATATCGGTAAGTGCCACCTGATCTCCCGTCAGTACCACATATACTTTGGGTACCGTCTTGGTTATGACAGTCGTATTCTCGATGGCAAGTCCGAGATTCTCCGTCCTCAGCCTGACCCTGTTGCCCCTCTTTTCTATGGACACCTCACAGTCCAGTCCCTTTTTGTTGATCGCCCTCCATTCATCCCATCCCGGGAATTCGTCTTTCTTTTTCATGACAAAGCGGTTGTCCGCTATCTCATGCGGCTTGTCGTCATTCTCACCGTCGAGCTTTATCATGGTGTATTCGATATAGTTCTCTCCGCCCACACTGCCGTCTTCCGAGCTGTAGAGTACGATATAAGGGCAGTTCCAGACCAGACTGGCTCCGGGCATGCTCTGGGTATGGAAGGAGATCTTCATGCTGTTTTTGATCTCTATCGCGTCTGTATAGACAGCTCTCGGGTAATCTACCTGGATATTTCTGACATCCGCCTCGAAGTGGTCTATATAGCTGACATGATCCACGATCCTTGCTATATCATCTTCACCTACACTCTCACCGGTCTTCTCCGCCAGGATGTCGTCCAGTCTGCAGTTCTCACCCGTAAGTCCTATGTATGCGGCCTGAGTCGCACTGGGCAGCGCCACCGTCGCTTCCTTGGAATACCCCGCCGACCGCATGACGATCTTCAGATGATCCTCATATCTTGCGGCGAGTATCTCATAATGACCGCTCTTCAGCCCTGCGCCGTCTCCCTCGTCTGCGATCCTTTTCTCCTCTATCTTCCTTGCCTCAGTAGTAACGCTGTATTTGTCAAACCACACCTCTCCGTACTCGAGATAATGATAGCTGTCTATCTCCTTTTCACTCCCATGGGTCCTGCCGTCGTAGGAGTCGAAGAGCACTATGGAAGGTCCGCTGAAGTGCTTGGCCTTGTCCAGGGTCTCGCACACAAACGATATCCTCTGCATATCCCCTGTGACCGGTATGCCGACGGATACCTTCTCCCTGTACTCCCTGCATTCAATGGTCCTCTCCAGCTTCGCAGAGCTGTCTGCATCTGCCTCTCCGCTTTCGGAGTCGATGATCTTCACCATGATGTTCGCGAATACCGGATCGAACTCCTCACCGGCTCCCTTGACGAAGGCCTCCCTGGCGACGAAGCGCGGACGGGCATCGCGGTATCTCTTCTTCGTTGTCATCGTGACATAGGCGTCAGCCACTCCGATGATCCTCGCGATCTCCGGTATCGCCTCTCCTTTCAGTCCGTCGGGATAGCCTGTCCCGTTGTATCTTTCGTGGCTGTAGTGCGCTCCCTGCCCGAGATAGGGGTACTCCGTGATACTCGAGAGTATCTCCTCTCCTATCAGCGGCTTCTGCCTCATCGAAGCATAGTCGTTCATATCAGGATCCGCATCATTTTTTATCACACTGTCCGGGATCCCTATGAGACCCACATCATGCAGCAGAGCCGCATAGTATACCTTTTCGCACTCTTCGGGGCTCTTGCCTGCCATGGCAGCGATCCTCCTCGCGTATTCCGCCACCCGTACCGAGCTGCCCTTCGCATACTCGTCCTTCTTCTCTACGGCAGACACGAAAGCTCTGGCAGTCTGCTCGAAGAGCCTCTGCATCCTGGCCTGCTCACCCTGAAAACTCTGTATCTCTATCTCGTGCGCATGCACCACCGCATCGTTTAGGTCGAGATACATGAAGATATACAGGAAGATGGAAACAACCACCATGGCCATGTTCACGATGGATAGTCCGTAGAAGAATATCTGCAGGATGCCGCAACTGATGGGTATGAAGATGTACAGCACCAGCGAGATGTAGATCAGTCTCCTGATCTCCTTTTTGTATTGTATTACGACCGTATACTGCATCAGAGGGCACAGTACCGGTATGATGTAGGATATCAGGAATCCCGGTGCCCTGTGATACCGGTTTGCTTCATCGAAGTAGTAATACAGTCCCGAGAAGGCCGCGATCACTGCCATCAGCATCCCCACTGCCGACAGGGCACCCACGATATACAGTCTCCTCGGCAGGACCTCACACGCTTTGCTCTGGATCAGCAGGTCAGATAGATAGAGGTTGAATCCGAATACAATGGCTGATGTAAGAAAGAACACCATGAAATTGCTCAGTCTTACCATGATATAGCCCTTATGGCTGACATCCCCCGCATAGATATAGGCAAGTCTGTCGAACCACAGCAGCAGGAAGGCCGTGACCTCCAGCAGGATGAGGATCGCTTTTCTGCCCCTGGCGAGGAATCTGGTGTTCATCATGAGCAGTGCCAGTATTATGCAGCTGCCGCAGAGCAGCATCATGATATTCAGTTGATGCAGTCTCAGGTATTCGACCATCTGTCTGTCTCCCGTCTGACCCTTCGAAGCCTATTTATGCAGTATGAAAAATTCTTCCAGCTTCTCAAGCAGTTCGTCTTTCTGTATCCCCTTCAGGAAGTATCCCTCGGGCTTCAGTGCCACCACCTTCATGACACTCTCCTTGTCACCCTTGCCGGTGAGGAAGATCACCGGTATAGAGCTGGTATCACTGTCACTCCGCAGCATTTCCAGGATCTGGGGCCCGCTGGTCACAGGCATCTCATGATCCAGGAGGATCAGATCCACCTTGTTCTTCGCCAGCCATCTTATGGCCTGCATTCCGGAATTGGCCATGGTGACCTTATACGTTTCTTTAAGCCATTCTCTCACCAGGGTCAGATACTGGGGATCATCATCCACCACCAGGATTCTCTTTTTGAATTCACCGGACTCCTTTTTCTCCAGATATTCGGTGACGGTATTCACAAAAGCCGTATTATCCACCGGCCGGGGGAAGGTACGGTATACCAGGCCGGGAGATATCCTGTCCAGGACATCCCTTATTTCTGACTGCTCGCCTATGACAAGGATCTGAAGACCTTTCTCGTCCATTGTATCGGACAGATAATGCAGCACCCCGTCATTCGGTCTTTCCCCTTCCTCCATGAAGAGAGCGACCAGTGACGCCGTATCTATATGCGAATTGATGGCATCTATCGTCCATGGCACAAAGTCGCAGCCAGCTCCTGCCTCCTGCACCTTCTTCAGCAGGACCCGTGAGATAAACGATTCCTTTTCACCTATGAATATCATTCTTCCATCAGACATCTGTAATCCTCCTGTCCGGACCCCGTCAACGGCTTGCGATCAGCGCCTCCATACCGTCCCAGTCAAACACCTTCAGCATCTTGGCAAGTTCCTTCAGTCTGCTATCATCCTCGTCGGGAAGAGCATATCCGCGCAGCTCCTCAAGGATCATCTCCACCGCATCATAATCCATCTGGGGTATCACATCCGCAAGTGCCCTGTAGGCTTTGTCCAGCTCATCCCCGGATATCATCTCTTTATCGCCGGCATCCCCTTCTTCGTGAAGACCTGCGAGCTTCTCTTTGAATGCCTCATAGTCCGACAGCAGCCTGCCCGTATGCTCGTCAATAAAAGCCCGGTCCTCTTTGTTGCCTGCATCCTCCAGGGCCTCGGCAAGCTTTGCAAGCTCCATCGCCCCTATGATCCTTGCCGAGCTCTTCAGCGAATGGACTTTAATTGTGTACAGTCGTATATTCCCGCTCTCATACGCTCCCCTGATGACTCCCGCATTCGCATCGAGAGTATCCAGGAACAATTCGAGTGAGAAGATATAGTTCGATATACCGCCGGAGTTTTTGATGCCCTCCGGTACCGATATCCCTTCAGTCTCATATATCCATTTCAGATCATCGGGTATCTCTGTCAGCTCCTCTGCCGCATCCTCAGCTACGGGCTCTTCCATCATCTCCTTCGGCAGATGCTTCATGATGGTCTTCTCCAGAGTCAGGCTGTCGATAGGCTTGGAGAGATATCCGTTGAATCCACGCGACTTGTAGAACTCCTCTCCCGTGGTCGTATTGGCAGTGAGAGCATATACCGGAAGATCCGGATAGTCCTTTCTGATCTCAGCCAGAGTCTCCACCCCGTCCATGCCGGGCATCATGTGATCAAGCAATACTATATTAAAGCTGTTGTCCCTGATCTTATCCAGGCACTCCTCACCGCTTGATGCAGTGGACACGAATACCTTGGTCCCCTTGAGCAGTCCCTTGATCACGCTCAGGTTCATGGGATTGTCATCCACTACCAGCACATCGGCATCCGGTGCGATGAACTGAGGTACATAAGGTCCGCCGGCAGCTGTATCCTCATGCTCCATGAACACGCCTATCGGGGTCTTGTCTATTATCTTCTGGGACAGAGTCAGTATGAACTCGGACCCCTTGCCGTACTCACTCTCACAGACGAGGGTCCCTCCCATGAGCTCCGCGAATCTCCTGGAGATATCAAGGCCCAGTCCCGTCCCCTGTATGCCGCTGTTCTTCTGCTCATCCAGACGCTCGTATGCGGTGAAGAGCTTGTCCATATCCTCTTCTTTAACGCCTATACCCGTATCCTTCACGGAGAAAGCGATCCTGCACTCATCATCCTCTCTCTCGTCCATGGATACGTTCAGTGCAAAGCCGCCCTCACCGGTATACTTCACGGCATTGGTGAGAAGGTTCAGCACTATCTGCTTTATCTTGCCCTGGTCTCCGTAGAGGCGTCTGGGAAGCATCTCGTCCACCACCACATCAAAGATCAGCTCCTTTTCGGTGCTCTTTATCCGGATCATGGATACTATGGATCTGAGCATATCCTGAGTATCATATTCCTGCTCCACCAGATGCATCTTGCCTGACTCGATCTTGGACATATCCAGCAGATCGTTGATAAGAGCCAGCAGTGACTCTGTGGCATTTCTGATATCGAAGGCATAGTTCATCATCGACATGAAATACGGCTTGGGCACCCCGGTCGCATCCTCTCTCATGGACATTTCATTCATACCCATGATGGTATTGATCGGTGTCCTTATCTCGTGCGACATATTGGCCAGGAATCTGGACTTGGCCTCATTGGCTCTCTCAGCCTCCTCCTTGGCCCGCTTTATCTCAGCATACTGGCTCTTTATGATGGTGGTCGTCATCACCCTCCATACGATGAAGCCGGCCAGCAGAGCCACGCTCACGAACAGCATCAGCCTTACCAGAGGATGCTCCAGAGGTTGCGCCTTTTTCACCATCTGATACTCTTCGCTGAAAAGCTCGTTCCTTCCGTAGCCGTCAAGTATACGGATGTACAGCCTGTGATTGCCGTAGGCAAGTCCGGTGTATTCCAAAGGAGTGAGATCACTCCTTTCGGTCATGATCCCTTCATCCTCTTTGTCGTCCATATACATCTGTACAAGAGGATTCAGAAGGGTATAGTCCAGCACAGCAGCCTTTATCCTGATCCTGCCCCCTGATGAGGGAATGATGTATTTTCCCCCGGCATCCGGAAGTATCTCTTCATCTCCGCAGTATACAGATCCGATCCCTGCCTTGAGCGGGGTACGGTTATCCTCTATGGTGTCGACGTTCACTCTGCATATGCCGTTCCTTCCGGCTATATAGAAGTTGCCTTCCTCATCCATGGCGCTGTATCCCTGAGCAGTGGGACTGCCCGTCAGCCCGTTATCTACCGTGTACAGCCTGTAGTCCGACACCTCGTCTCTTTGCACATCTTCCGCATACACTGAAAAGATGCCGTAGGACGAGGTGATCCACATGTTATCCCTGTGGTCGAAGAACACATCGTAGTTATTGTTATACGGGAAGGACGTCACCGGCTTTATCACTCCGTCCTTCATGTACTCTATGGAGTTGGAGGTGACTATCCAGTACAGATCTCTCTCATCATCCTTTTTGATCCTCATGATCACATCGCTGGTGAGTCCCTCATCCCTGCCTATCCTCCGGACTGTCTTCTCGCTTATTTCATACAGTCCGTCTCCGTCTGTGCCCGCATACACGCTTCCGTCCTCCCCTTCCTCCAGGGAGAGGACCACGGTGTTGTTCATCCCGTCCTTCTGTCTTACGGTCCTTATCACCACTCCGTTGTTGATCACGGCGACACCTCCATTGGTGCCGGCATAGACAGTACCGTCATCCTTCACATATATGCATCTGACCTCATTATCCGGCAGACCCATCTCATCGGTGATAGCTTCTATCTTTCCTCCTCTCGTATAATGGATCAGGCCCATATCGTTAGAATAGGTTCCGATCCACAGATCATCGTTTATGCCTCTTTGTATGCAGCGTATCCTTGTATTTTCCAGGTAATCTGTCAGCTCATTGAATACGGGATTGCCATCCTTATCTATCTTCCTGAGTCCGTTATCTGTACCGGCATACACTACATCTCCCTTCAGACAGATGCAGTTTACGACCTCATCCGGCAGTCCTGCCCTTTGCGTCACATCCACGAAGCTGTTCGTAACGATCTTCATCACACCCTGCGTGGAGGATGCGAACCACAGATTGCCCTGATAGTCGGATGTCATCATCTCTATCCCGCTGTCCAGCGGTATATTCTCTATGAGCCGGAATGCATGGCTGTCATCCAGATATCCCGCCGCATTGACTGATGCCACCCATATCCTGCCGCAGTCATAGCTTATCCACTTCACACTTTCCAGAGGCGATACCGGTATGTGCTCCAGAGTATTGGCATTATCACCGAAGCTGCCGTGATACACGACTCCGTCCTCGGTGCCCAGATACACTTTCCCGGGCTGTACCTTGTCAGCGGTCACAGCCGTGATCTTCTTCATGCCAAGCTCCACGCCTGTGCAGAACCTCCTGACTATCCTGTCTTCTACCATGAATGCATAGCCGCTCCTGGTGTAGCCGTAGATCTTCCCGTCACAGCCGGTATCCAGTGTCAGTATCCTGTCCTCGTTGAGTCTCCTCTCGTCTATCAGGTGGACCTTCATAGCGGGATCCGCATAGCAGAGCCCCGCGGTAGTGCCTATATAGATATTGCCCCCGGCATCCTCACTGAAGCATCTGATCGATGATGCGGGAAGACCCTCTTTGTACGTCAGATGAGTACGGCTTTCTCCGTCTATGACCACGACACCGTTATCGTTGGTACCTATCCATATCCTTCCCCTGCTGTCCTCAAAAAGTGCCCTGCCGCTCGTGAGGCCCTCCGTTGTATCGAGTCTTGTGAAGGTATTGCCGTCATAGCGTATGATGCCGCTGTATCCGCCGATCCATATGTAGCCGTCCGAGGAACACAGGATGTAGTTGGCATCCGATGTGGGCAGCCCGTTGGACGCATCATAAAGGAACGACGCATATCCCGCACCCTTGATCTTTCCTGCCACGGCATATCCCCCTCCGAAGGAGGACTGCACCTCATCAGAGGAGACACCAGCTGATCCGGTCCCGGAAGCACCGGTAGCAGTGACATCAGTCTCAGCGCCCTTTGCCTCAAAGGGAACAACGGTCACGCCGGTCACCCCGAGGATCACCGCCAGCAGAGCTGCTGCATATGTTTTTTTGAGGTTACGATGCTTCATGGACACTCCCTCTACATGCCCTTATTGTACTTTTTCAGTATGACCTTGACTTCCGGAAGGGCATCCATGAAGACCTCCACGCATTTCGGGTCGAACTGCGTGCCCTTTCCCTCTTCCAGGATGGCAAGTGCCTTCTCCAGTGGAAATGCCGGCTTGTATACTCTCGGGGAGGTCAGTGCGTCGAAGACATCCGCCACCGCCATGATACGTGCCGAAAGAGGTATCACCTCACCGTGTATGCCTTCGGGATAGCCTTTCCCGTCCCATCTCTCGTGATGATATGCCGCCATGTTTCTGGCTTCCTTCAGATAGTT
>DNLO01000217.1 GCA_003488445.1 Lachnospiraceae bacterium
GTGTGCTCGAGAGTGCTGCCTATAGAGGATATGCCTTATCTTCCCAACGGAAGACCCCTCGACATAGTGCTCAATCCTCTGGGCGTGCCTTCACGTATGAACATCGGTCAGATACTGGAGATACACCTTTCACTGGCAGCTGCAGCACTGGGATTCAAGATCACGACTCCCGTGTTCGACGGAGCCAACGAGTTGGATATCGAGGAGACCCTCGAGCTTGCAAACGACTATGTCAACAGCGAGTGGGAGGACTTCGAGAAGAAATACAAGAAGGTCCTTCTTCCTGAGGTGATGAAGTACCTTTCAGACAACAGGGCACACAGAGAAGTATGGAAGGGTGTGGAGATCAAGAGAGACGGCAAGGTGAGGCTGAGAGACGGAAGGACCGGAGAGTACTTCGACAACCCCGTCACTATCGGTCACATGCACTACCTGAAGCTGCACCACATGGTAGACGACAAGATCCATGCACGTTCCACAGGCCCTTATTCGCTGGTGACACAGCAGCCTCTGGGCGGAAAGGCCCAGTTCGGCGGACAGAGATTCGGAGAGATGGAAGTGTGGGCACTCGAGGCATACGGTGCAGCCTACACTCTGCAGGAGATCCTCACCGTGAAGTCGGATGATGTGATAGGACGTGTGAAGACGTACGAAGCCATCATCAAGGGTGAGAACATACCTGAGCCCGGTATACCGGAGTCGTTCAAGGTGCTCCTGAAGGAGCTGCAGTCACTCGGACTCGACGTACGCGTGCTCAAGGAGGACGGTACCGAGGTAGAGATAGCCGAAACTGCCGAGTTTGGCGATACCGATATGCGTCACATCCTCGACGATGACCGCTTCTACGGCAGCGTGAACGAGGATGAGTTCAGAGCGAACGGCTACACGACACAGGAGTATGACAGTGAGACCGGGACGCTGGAGACCGTCGATGATGATGAGGAATCATACGTAGACGAGGAGCCGGTGGAAGAGATCGCTTACGATACTGAAGAGTGACTGGGAATACGCGAATCATAGACTGAGAGGAGTTCTATAAAATGCCGGATATGATAAACAGACAGAATGACAAATACGAGCCCTTATCCTTTGATGCAATAAGGATAGGTCTGGCAAGCCCCGGGAAGGTGCGTGAGTGGTCTCACGGCGAGGTGAAAAAGCCCGAGACCATCAACTACAGGACACTGAAGCCCGAGCCCGACGGACTGTTCTGCGAGAGGATCTTCGGACCTACAAAGGACTGGGAGTGCCACTGCGGCAAGTACAAGAAGATCAGATATAAGGGTGTGATATGCGACAAGTGCGGAGTCGAGGTGACGAAGGCATCTGTAAGAAGAGAGCGCATGGGTCATATAGAGCTGGCAGCACCTGTGTCACATATCTGGTATTTCAAGGGCATACCGAGCCGTATGGGACTGATACTGGATCTGTCGCCCAGAGTGCTTGAGAGAGTGCTTTACTTTGCGGCATATATCGTACTGGATCCTGCCGAGACGGATCTCGAGTACAAGCAGATCCTGACGGAGACCGAGTATCAGGCGAATCGCGAGAAATACGGATACAAGTTCCGTGTGGGCATGGGAGCAGAGGCAATAAAGGAGCTGCTTCAGGCCATAGATCTGGACAAGGAGTCGGATGAGCTGAGGGCAGAGCTTGAGAGCGCTACCGGCCAGAAGAGAGCACGTATAGTCAAGAGACTGGAGGTCATAGAGGCATTCAGGGAGTCGGGCAATGAGCCTGCATGGATGATCATGGACTGCATACCCGTCATACCGCCGGATCTTCGTCCTATGGTGCAGCTGGACGGCGGCAGGTTCGCCACATCGGATCTCAACGACCTCTACAGAAGGATAATAAACAGAAACAACAGACTGCAGAAGCTCCTGGAGCTCGGTACGCCTGACATCATCGTGCGTAACGAGAAGAGGATGCTGCAGGAGGCAGTAGATGCACTCATAGACAACGGACGCCGCGGCAGACCCGTCACGGGACCCGGCAACCGTCCCCTGAAGTCGCTTTCCGACATGCTCAAGGGTAAGGGCGGCCGCTTCAGGCAGAACCTTCTGGGTAAGCGTGTGGACTATTCGGGACGTTCCGTTATAGTCGTAGGCCCCGAGCTGAAGATATGGCAGTGCGGACTGCCCAAGGAGATGGCTATAGAGCTCTTCAAGCCCTTCGTCATGAAGGAGCTGGTGTCCAACGGCACATCTCACAACATTAAGAATGCAAAGAAGATGGTAGAGCGTCTCGATCCCGAGGTATGGGATGTGCTCGAGAAGGTCATACATGAACATCCCGTGATGCTCAACCGTGCACCAACGCTCCACAGACTCGGTATACAGGCATTCGAGCCGGTGCTCGTAGAGGGTAAGGCTATCAAGCTCCACCCCCTGGCATGTACACCTTTCAATGCCGACTTCGACGGAGACCAGATGGCAGTACATCTGCCCCTGTCTGTAGAGGCACAGGCTGAGTGCAGATTCCTGATGCTCATGCCCAACAACCTGCTGAAGCCCGCTGACGGAGGCCCCGTGAACGTGCCTACACAGGATATGGTCCTCGGATGCTACTACCTCACTCAGGAGAGAGAGGGAGAGCCCGGTGAGGGTAAGGTATTCAAGAACGTGAACGAGGCGATCCTCGCTCATGAGAACAAGTCGATCACACTGCACTCCAAGATCAAGGTCAGGGTAGAGCGTGAGGTCAACGGCAAGAAGTGCAGCGGCCTGGTGGAGTCCACCCTGGGAAGGTTCCTCTTCAATGAGATAGTCCCTCAGGATCTGGGATTCGTGGACAGGAGCACAAAGGGCAACGAGCTGAAGCTCGAGATAGATTTCCTCGTAGGCAAGAAGCAGCTGAAGCAGATCATCACCAAGGTGATCAACATACACGGTGCGATCAAGACCGCAGAGGTGCTGGATCACATCAAGTCGATGGGATATCACTACTCGACCATAGCTGCAATGAGCGTGTCCATCTCGGATATGACAGTGCCTTCACAGAAGCAGGAGCTCCTGGATGCGGCACAGGATCGCGTGGACAAGATCACAAGGAACTACAAGCGCGGACTCATCACAGACTCCGAGAGATATAATGAAGTGATACAGACCTGGAAAGATACGGATGAGGCTCTGACAAAGGAGCTGCTGGACGGTCTGGACACATACAACAACATCTACATGATGGCAGACTCGGGAGCGAGAGGATCTGACAAGCAGATCAAGCAGCTCGCCGGTATGCGAGGACTCATGGCAGATACTACGGGACATACCATAGAGCTCCCGATCAAGAGTAACTTCCGTGAAGGACTGAACGTGCTGGAATACTTCATGTCTGCACACGGTGCGAGAAAGGGTCTGTCCGATACGGCTCTGCGTACAGCAGACTCGGGATACCTGACAAGACGTCTCGTCGACGTATCTCAGGAGCTCACCATACGTGAGCAGGACTGCTCGGCCGACAGGGATGAGATACCCGGAATGGTCGTCAAGGCATTCTATGACGGCAAGGAAGAGATAGAGAGCCTGCAGGACAGGATCACAGGAAGATTCGCATGCGAGGATATATATGATAAGAAGGGCAACCTCATCGTAGGAGCCAATCATATGATCACTCCCAGACGTGCGGAGCAGATCGTGACTGTGGGAGAGAAGGACGGCAAGCCCATCGAGGAGGTCAAGATAAGGACCATTCTCACATGCCGCTGCAAGAACGGCATATGCTCGAAGTGCTACGGTGCCAACATGGCTACGGGTGAGGCTGTGCAGGTCGGTGAGGCCATCGGTATCATCGCGGCTCAGTCGATAGGTGAGCCCGGTACACAGCTGACCATGAGAACCTTCCATACAGGAGGCGTGGCAGGAAGCGATATCACGCAGGGTCTTCCCAGAGTCGAGGAGCTCTTCGAGGCAAGAAAGCCCAAGGGACTCGCGATCATCTCGGAGATAGACGGAGAAGTATCCATCAGAGAGAAGAAGAAGGAGTCCATAGGCGCACCCAAGGATGAGGGTTCCGATGAGGATATGATCAGCAAGGATGATATCGTCAAGAAGGAAGTCGTAGTCACGGACAACGAGTCCGGAGAGGCAAAGAGCTATCTGATACCTTTCGGCTCCAGACTCAAGGTGAGCGAAGGACAGCATATAGAGGCAGGACAGGAGATCACCGAAGGAAGCGTGGATCCCCATGATCTGCTCCGTATCAAGGGACTCAGGGCTGTACAGGACTATCTGCTCCGTGAGGTACAGAGAGTGTACAGACTCCAGGGCGTGGAGATCAATGATAAGCATATCGAGGTCATCGTGCACCAGATGCTCAAGAAGATAAGGGTGACCGAGGCAAATGACGCACTTGATATCCTTCCCGGCGAGCTGATGAACGTACTTGATTTTGATGATATGAACGAGAGGCTCGTATCGGAGGGCAAGCAGCCTGCCGAGGGCACACAGGAGATGCTGGGTATCACCAAGGCATCACTGGCCACCGACTCCTTCATGTCGGCAGCATCGTTCCAGGAGACCACGAGAGTGCTCACGGATGCCGCGATCAAGGGTAAGGTAGACAAGCTGATCGGTATGAAGGAGAACGTCATCATCGGTAAGCTGATACCGGCAGGTACAGGCATGAAGCGTTACAGGAACATCGACCTCAATACCGACGGACCTACGCTGGGCGATGAGATAGACTTCTCCGAGGAGTTCCAGGTCGGCGATGATACCGCAGAGGCAGAGGTCGAGGCTGAGGCAGATGAGACAGATGCCGAGCTTGTGACAGCGGGAGAGACCGAAGAGTAAGCACTCCAAAGTTTTTCTTGACAGCCGAAAACATAGGAATTATTATATTAGAGCGTGTCTTTACGGCACGCTCTATATTATGCTGTTGTGAATGGCAGTAACTATACTTAAAAAGAAAAGAGGTGAAACTTAATGCCAACATTCAACCAGTTAGTCAGGAAGGGCAGGCAGACATCTGCCAAGAAGTCTACGGCACCGGCTCTCCAGAGGGGATTCAACTCTCTGCAGAAGAAGGCAACCGCTACAAAATCTCCCCAGAAGAGAGGAGTATGCACAGCCGTCAAGACAGCTACTCCTAAGAAGCCTAACTCAGCGCTCAGAAAGATCGCCCGTGTGCGTCTTTCAAACGGTATCGAGGTGACGAGCTACATCCCCGGAGAAGGTCACAATCTCCAGGAGCACAGCGTAGTCATGATCCGTGGCGGAAGAGTGAAGGATCTTCCCGGTACAAGGTATCACATTATCCGTGGAACACTTGATACAGCAGGCGTAGCAAACCGTATGCAGGCTCGTTCCAAGTACGGCGCAAAGAAGCCTAAGGATAAGAAGTAAAAAAATATACAAAGGTTGTGTTGGATTAAGTTTCAGCACGAACACAAGTAGATTTTGATTGTGAGTACCTGTGGGTGAATGCCCACAAAGGAGGGAAGAAACGTGCCACGTAAAGGACATATTGTAAAAAGAGACGTACTGGCAGACCCGAAGTACAACGATAAGGTGGTGACGAAGCTCATCAACTCCATCATGCTCGATGGAAAGAAGGGCGTAGCACAGAAGATCGTGTACAACGCGTTTGAAAGAGTCGAAGAGAAAACAGGAAAGCCTGCACTGGAAGTATTCGAGCAGGCAATGAGCAATGTAATGCCTCAGCTGGAGGTCAAGGCAAGACGTGTAGGTGGTGCCACATATCAGGTAC
>DNLO01000176.1:0-5653 GCA_003488445.1 Lachnospiraceae bacterium
AGGGGAAGGTGGATCCGGACACACCCTGTGTGGTGATCTTCACATCGGGCTCTACCGGACATCCGAAGGGAGTGATCCTGTCTTCGTACAACCTGCTGAATGCAGCATCGGTACAGGTAAAGATGCAGGATGTGACATACGAAGACAGAAATCTGCTGATAGTGCCTCTCTTCCATATACTGGGACTCGTAGTATGCTTCCTGCCTTGTGCCATGACGGGGGCAGAGCTTATCATACCCGATGACATCCGCACCGATACACTGATAAGGGTGATGAAAAAAGAGGAGTGCACACTGCTACATTCAGTGCCTACCATGATCATAGCCCTGCTGAACAATAAGAACTTTGACCCTGCATCCTTCGGGAGTCTTCGATGTACCTTCCTGGCGGGAGCGGCCGCCTCAGAGAGCCAGCTGCGGCTTTTCAGGGAAAAGCTGCCGGGCGATCACTTCATGATAGGGTACGGGCTCAGCGAGATGGCACCCGTGAGCTCGACTCTGTATGAGGACAGCGATGAGCATATACTGCATACTGTCGGAAGACCCATAGAGAATATAGAAGTGAAGATCCGGGACAGGGATACAGGAGAGGAAATGCCTCAGGGTGAGAACGGAGAGATACTGATACGGGGCTTCAATCTGATGACCGGTTATTACAAGGTGCCGATAGAGGAGCAGGCCATCGATGAGAACGGCTGGCTGCAGACGGGAGATATGGGACACCTCGAAGAAGACGGGTATCTGGTCCTCTCCGGCAGATACAAGGAGCTGATCATCAGAGGCGGGGAGAACATCATGCCTCAGGAGGTCGCCGATGCGGTGAGCGCATTGGAGGGTGTCAGGGACGTGAAGGTAGTCGGGGTGCCGAGTGATTTCTTCGGTGAGGAGGTATGTGCCTGTCTGTGTATCGACAGAGGAGCCACTTTCGACGAGGATGAGGCAAGAAGAAAGCTGAAGGAGAACCTGGCGAAATACAAGATACCGTCATACTTCCTTATATACGACAAGTTCCCGACTCTGGCCTCGGGCAAGGTGGATGCGGTGGCTCTGAGGAAGGACGCGGCGGAAAAGGTCGGGAAAAGGGATCCGGCGGAGGAATGAGCCGTGCAGGCTTTGACCATGGGGATAGATGACTGTATAATGGGTGAGCGTAGAAAAGACGGATAAAGCCGCCGGATCGGGAGGTATATCGACCGGACGGCTGACAGGAGGGAACATGTCTAAGATCGGCATAGTAATGGGATCTGACTCCGATATCGCAAAGATGTCGAAGGCAGCGGAGATCCTGGAAGAATTTGGGATAGAATACGAGATGCGGATAATCTCCGCACACCGTGAGCCGGATGAGCTCATAGAGTGGTGCAGGAGTGCAAAGGATAACGGGATAAGAGTCATCATAGCGGGAGCAGGTATGGCAGCGGCGCTGCCGGGGATGTGTGCGGCTCTCTTTAACGGACCCGTGATAGGGGTGCCTCTTTCGGCAAAGGTACTGGACGGACAGGATGCTCTGTACTCCATGCTGCAGATGCCTCCGGGAGTACCGGTGGCGACAGTCGCCATAGACGGAGCGAAGAATGCAGGAATACTGGCAGCCCAGATAATCAGTGCCGGAGATGGGGCCGAGGCGGAGAGGATAGCCGGAAAGCTCGCGGAATACAAGAGGACGATGAAAGAGGGCGTGATGAAGAAGGATGCGCGTCTTCAGGAGACGGGTTACAAAGGATTTACGGAATCCGGAAAATGAGATATCGTCGGAAAGGATGAACGATACGGGCGGCGGACTGCAGATGCAGCCGCCGCTCTTTCATTGAAAAGCGGGGGGATTTTCTTTATTGCACCTATATTCTTATATGTTATAATATCTTGGTTGCTTTATCGAAAAATGATAGTTGATACGGAGGACAGATATGGATTATAAATCCGCCGGTGTGGACATAGAGGCAGGCTACAGGTCTGTAGAACTGATAAAGGACTATGTCAAAGCCACGGGCCGGCCCGAGGTGCTGGGAGGACTCGGAGGCTTTTCGGGCGCTTTCAGCCTCAGGAGTATAAAGGATATGGAAGATCCCGTTCTTCTTTCGGGAACTGATGGGGTGGGTACCAAGATCAAGCTCGCCTTCATCATGGACAAGCACGATACCATAGGTATAGACTGCGTCGCGATGTGCGTGAACGATGTCGCCTGTGCGGGGGGAGAGCCGCTCTACTTCCTTGATTATATTGCCTGCGGCAAGAACTATCCCGAGAAGATAGCGCAGATAGTAAAGGGAGTGGCTGAAGGCTGCAAGATGGCAGGAGCTGCCCTGATCGGCGGCGAGACGGCAGAGCACCCCGGGCTGATGCCCGAGGACGAGTACGACCTCGCAGGATTTGCCGTAGGCGTGGCAGACAGAAAAGACATCATAGACGGGAGTACCATACGTCCGGGGGACACCCTGATAGGGATAGCTTCATCGGGTGTGCATTCCAACGGCTTCTCGCTGGTACGCAAGATATTCAGGATGGATGAGCAGTCGCTCTCGAGGTACTACGACGATCTCGGGTGCTCGCTGGGAGACGCACTGATCACCCCGACCATCATATATGTAAAAGCGCTCAAAGGACTGAAGGATGCCGGGATAAAGGTGAAGGGGTGCTCGCATATCACCGGAGGGGGATTCTATGAGAATATCCCGAGGATGCTGCCCGAGGGCACATCGGCAAGGATAGACAAGAAGTCCTACCCGGTGCCGCCCATATTCACGCTGATGCAGGCAGAAGGCAGGGTCGAAGAGAGGATGATGTACAATACCTACAACATGGGACTGGGCATGGTGCTGGCTACGGACAGCGCCGATGCGGATGCCGCCGTGGCTGCCATAAACGCTGCCGGAGAGAAAGCCTATATCGTGGGAGAGGCAGTATCCGGAGACAAGAGCGTGGAGCTGTACGAAGCATGAGCAATGCTGACGGCACTTCATTCAGGATAGCGGTACTGGTATCGGGCGGAGGCACGAATCTCCAGGCCATAATAGATGCCATAGCTTCCGGCAGGATAAGCAATACGAAGATCGTACGGGTCATAAGCAACAAGAAGGATGCCTATGCCCTGGAGAGGGCCGCGAAGGCCGGGATAGAGTCGGCAGCTGTCAGCAGAGCGGACTACCCGGATAAGGAAAGCTTTGAGAAGGCACTGCTTAGTGCGGTGGATGATGCGAAGGCAGACCTCATAGTGCTGGCAGGATTCCTGGTGGTGCTTCCGGCGGAGCTGACGGACAGGTATGCAGGCAGGATCATCAATATACATCCATCGCTCATACCGTCTTTTTGCGGCAAAGGCTATTACGGCCTAAGGGTGCATGAAGAAGCACTGAAAAGAGGAGTGAAGGTCACGGGAGCCACCGTGCATTTCGTGGACTCGGGCTGCGATACCGGCCCGATCATCGCACAGAAGGCAGTGTACATTGAGGAGGGCGACACTCCCGAAGTATTGCAGAGACGTGTGATGGAGCAGGCGGAATGGGTGATACTGCCGCAGGCCATTGATGACATTGCGAACGGACGTATAGAGTGTGACAGCTCAGGCAGAGTGGTACGGAAAGGATGAGGAGCAGATGAATGTCTTGATAGTAGGCGGAGGCGGCAGAGAACATGCGATAGCATATGCCGTGTCACAGAGCCCTAAAGTAGATAAGCTGTACTGTGTGCCGGGTAACGCCGGGATAGCGGGGCTCGCAGAGTGCGTGGATATAAAGGTGATGGAGTTCGAGGAGGTCGCCAGGTTTGCGAAGAAGATCAAGGCGGATCTCGTGATAGTGGGACCCGACGATCCTCTGGCAGGCGGCATCGTGGATGTGCTGGAGAAGGCGGGACTCCGTGTCTTCGGACCTGCGAAGAACGCTGCCATACTGGAGGGGAGCAAGGCTTTCTCCAAGGATCTGATGAAGAAATACAATATACCTACGGCACAGTATGAGGTGTTCGATAATGCGGCTGACGCTCTCAAGTATCTGAACGATGCGAAGCTGCCTATCGTGCTGAAGGCAGACGGACTGGCTCTGGGCAAGGGAGTGCTCATATGCAACACCCTGGAGGAGGCGAGATCGGGCGTGAAAGAGATCATGCTCGACAAGAAGTTCGGAACGGCAGGCAACAAGCTGGTGATAGAGGAATACATGACCGGACGCGAGGTCTCGGTGCTCACCTTCTGCGACGGCAAGACAATAAAGGTGATGAGCTCCGCGCAGGATCACAAGAGGGCAGGGGACGGAGATACCGGACTCAATACCGGAGGTATGGGTACATTCTCGCCTTCACCCTTCTATACAAAGAAGATAGACGACTTCTGCAGGAAGAATATATACAAGCCTACAGTGGAGGCCATGGCTTCCGAGGGCAGGCCCTTCAAGGGCGTGATCTTCTTCGGTCTGATGCTCACTGAGGACGGTCCGAAGGTGCTGGAATATAACGCGAGGTTCGGTGATCCCGAGGCACAGGTGGTACTGCCCAGGATGAAAAATGATATAATCGATGTGATGGAGGCGTGTGTGGACGGCACTCTCGGCAAGATCAAGCTGGAGTTCGAGGACAATGCGGCTGTCTGTGTGATGCTGGCATCGAAGGGATATCCGGAAAAGTACGAGAGAGGCTTCCTGATCGAGGGGCTCGAAAACTTCGAGGGGAAGGAAGGCTACTATGTCTTCCATTCCGGCACGAAGAAGACCGGCAAGGGAATAGTGACGAACGGCGGAAGAGTGCTGGGTGTCACGGCAAAGGGAGCCACCCTCAAAGAGGCAAGAGAGAATGCGTACAAAGCGACGGAGTGGATAAGCTTTGATAACAAATACTTCAGACATGATATAGGTAAGGCAATAGATGAAGCATAGTATGAGGAGAAACGAGAAGATGAGATTACACAGGTTGGCAAGAAAACTGACAGTCATAACGGTAGCTGTGGCACTGATGTGCCAGACGGCAGCGACCGCGACAGCATACGCGGACGAGAACGTGGAGGAAGCACCTGCACCGGAAGAGGGTGCGGAAGGCGGAGAGCTCCCCGAGGGAGAGCTTCCCCTGCCGGAAGACGGGGCGGCTGAAGGAGAGGCTGCACCTGCTGATGCGGTCACACCCGGCTCCATCATGGCAAATAACGGAATGTATATAGCGAACACATTCCCGGATTCATATCTGCCCTCGGGCTTCAGGAAGCAGACAGTGGCCTATCAGGGACAGAACGTGGATCTGGCTTATATGGATGCATCGGGCGGAGCGGTGACCCTTGCTTACCTCACGGATGCTACGGGATCCTTCGGAGACTTTTATCTGTGCGATACAGCTACAGCGACCATGTCGGATTATGTGAGGTTCGAGGGAGGCAACGACAGATTCCTGATAGTGCTCAATCCTTCCGGAGTATCGGTCCCTGACGGATTCGTGCCCGCTTCACTTACCGTAAACGGCAAGTCTGTACAGGCATGGGTGTATTCGGAGGACGGCGATTCCTCGTCGGAAGATGACAAGGACGATGACAAAAAGAAGGATGAAGATAAGGAAAAAGATGAGGACAAGAAGGGAGGTCTGCTGGGACTCTTCGGGAGTCTGGCACCGGTAAAGGCATATGCCGGAGAGCTGGATCTGGGAGTCGGTGCAGGTGCCGAGACGGGAGCGCCCGAAGG
>DNLO01000176.1:5740-8150 GCA_003488445.1 Lachnospiraceae bacterium
GGATCCTGCAGCAGTGGATCCTGCAGCAGTCGACCCTGCAGCGGTGGACCCTGCGGCGGCGGATCCTGCGGCGGCGGATCCTGCGGCAGCGGATCCTGCGGCAGCGAATCCTGCGGCAACACCCGGAGGCGATACAGAGGTGGCTGATCTTACCTCTTCCTCACAGGCGGCAGGCGGAGAAGCTTCACCCGGAGACTTCTTCCTGATATACGGTATGGACCAGAGCGGAAGCCAGGGCTTCTATCTCTTCGACTCGGTGGGACAGACATATCAGAGATATGTGGCACTGGGAGCCGGAGAGTCGGACGAGCTCGCTGCTGCAAAGAAGACTGCAAGGACGAGGCTGTTCATAATCTGCGGTCTGGCAGTGCTGGCACTGGTGCTCCTCATACTGGTGATCAATATGGCACTCTCGGGCAGAAGAGGTGACGATGATTACTATGACTATGATGACGACTATGAGGAGATGAAGCGCAGGGTAGAGAAGAAGTCCAAGAGGAGCAGCGGCGGACTGCGCAGGAACAAGGACTATGACGACGATTATTATGATGACTATGACGATGAAGAAGAGGATGTGAAGGTCTACGACAAGGCTCCTAAGCGCAGCCAGAGGAGAGCGGCCGAACCGGAGGACGATTATTTCGGAGCAGAGCCCGATCCGGGGCTCCAGCCCAGAAGGAAGGCACCGGCTCAGGACATAGACCTGGACGATGACTTCAGCTTCGACTTCATCAAGAAGTAAGACACAGACGACCGGTAGAGGCAAAAAAGCCGGAGGGTAATAAATTGGACAGATACGATGTGTGCATTATCGGGACGGGACCGGCGGGGGTATCCGCTGCACTGACCGCAAAGATCAGGAATAAGAGCGTGCTGCTCTTCGGAAAGAAGGATCTGTCCAATAAGGTGGTGAAGAGTCATACCATACTGAACTATCCCGGGCTCCCCGGAATATCGGGAGAGGACATGGTGAAAGCCATGAGGGATCATCTGGCCTCCATGGAGATAGAGATCACGGAGGAGCAGGTGACCAATGTATATGCGATGGGAGAGTACTTCGCCATACAGGGTGCAAAGAATATGTATGAAGCATCTTCGGTGATACTTGCGACGGGAGTGATGCCGGGGAAGCTGCTGCCGGGTGAGGAGGCAAACCTCGGCAGAGGTGTGAGCTACTGTGCCACCTGTGACGCGGCATTGTATAAAGGAAAAGAAGCCACAGTGCTGGGTTTCTCACCAAAGGAAGAGGAAGAGGCGGAGTTTCTCGCGGAGGTGGCAGACAGGGTGTATTACATCCCGGTATATGCCGAAGATGTGAAGATATCGGGCGATAATATTGAAGTGATAAAGTGTACGCCCAAGGAGATCCGCAGGGAAGACAACAAAAGCATACTGGTGACAGATGAACGCGAGATAGTATCGGACGGTATCTTTGTCCTCAGGGATGCGGTGTCTCCCGGACAGCTCGTGCCGGGTCTTGAGACCGAGGGTGCACACATAAAGACAGACAGGGATATGTCTACGAGCATAAAGGGACTGTATGCGGCAGGCGACATCACAGGCACGCCGTATCAGGATGCGAAGGCTGTAGGAGAGGGAAACGTGGCTGCGATATCAGCAGTCGGGTATCTGGCTTCGAAGAAAGTGTAGCCTGAAGGTGCACGGAAAGGAGTAGGTGTAAGTATGGTTAATGTGGTCGGTTCTGACAAGTGGTCTGAGGTAGAGGCACAGGATGTGGCAGTGGTGGACTTCAACGCCACTTGGTGCGGTCCGTGCAAGATGATGGCACCTGTCCTGGAAGAGCTCTCGGCAGACTATGACGGCAAGGTGGCTTTCTATGCGATAGATGTGGATGAGAATCCCGATCTGGCACAGAAGTTTTCGGTAATGAGCATACCTAATCTCGTCCTTCTGAAAAAGGGTGAGCTCGCTGACAGTTCAGTGGGATTCGTGCCCAAAGAGGGGCTGAAGGGGTGGATAGACAAGAACCTCTGAAAGGGGCATCAGTATCTGCCGAGTTTGATCTTAAGTATCCTGCGGAGTGAATCGTCGATTCGCTCCGTTTCTATTTTGCCTGAAGATGCAGCGGATAGAACAGCGTTGTATGCTTCGTGGAAATCGGCAGGCATGAGTATGATATCGGCACCTGCGTTGATGGCGGTGACAGCCGCCTCGCCGGGATCCTGATACAGATCCGTCACGGCAGCCATATTGAAGGCGTCGGTAATGACCACCCCGTCGTATCCCATATCCTCACGCAGTATCTCGGTGAGCATCACATGAGAAAGGCTCGCGGGGAGCTCATCTCCGGTGATCTCGGGGAAGGATACATGAGATGCCATGATCATGCGTGCTCCGCCCTCAACGGCAGACTGAAAAGGGACGAGATCGTAGCTGTAAAGATCTTCCC
>DNLO01000155.1 GCA_003488445.1 Lachnospiraceae bacterium
GAGGCTGAAAAGCAAGAAGAAGCCGGAAAGTCCGGAGAGGCTAGGGAGCCTCTGATACGCTTCGAGAATGTGGGGAAGATCTACCATACCGGGCAGATCGTTTATGAGGCTCTGCATGATGTCAATCTCGAGGTGATGGAGGGTGAGCTGGTGGTGATCCTGGGACCCAGCGGCGCGGGCAAGAGTACGCTCCTGAACCTGGTCGGAGGACTGGACGGTGCCACGAGCGGAAAGATCTTTTTCGGCGGAGAGGACATCACCTCTTTCGACGACAGAAGGCTCGGCAAGTTCAGAGCCGTGGATGTGGGCATAGTCTTTCAGTTCTACAATCTTGTCCCTACACTCACCGCATATGAGAATGTGGATCTGATGCACGATCTCGGAGTGGAGATCATGGATCCGATCAAGGCTTTGGAGATGGTGGGGCTCGCGGACAGAAAGGACAACTTCCCGTCGCAGATGTCCGGAGGACAGCAGCAGCGTATCTCCATAGCAAGGGCTATCGCCAAGATGCCGAGACTCCTGCTGTGTGATGAGCCGACCGGAGCTCTGGATACCAATACCGGAAAGGAAGTGCTCAAGATCCTGCAGGATCAGAGCAGAGTGCACAAAAAGACTGTCGTGATGGTAACACACAACAGCCTTTTTGCTGATATAGCAGACAAGGTGGTGCTGGTAAAGAACGGTACCGTAGTAGATGTACAGATCAACGAAGCTCCTCAGGACGCTGAAGACCTCAACTGGTGATCGCAGATGACTAAGAATCTCAGGCACAAGCTCATCAGAGATCTGAAAGCCAACCTGATACAGTTTCTCGCGATCTTCGTCATGTGCTTTCTGGCTATGTTCATCCTGGAGACCTTTGATTCGGACCTGACAGGTACCAGAAATTCCGTTAACGAGTATTTCCAAGAAACCAATTTTATGGACCTGCAGATGAGCTCGGAGGGCTTTACTTCCGAGGATCTCGTCACAGTGCTGTCTGTGGCCGGAGTGAAGGATGCAGAGCGCAGGGCGACGTTCGTCGGCAGGACCAGGATCGGCGGTGCCGAGAAGAAGATCGAATTCAATTTCATAGACAAGAACAATATCTCCCGTATGATGCTGATGGACGGGGAGCCCTATGAGAGCGGCATGAGCGGCCTGTGGATAGACCGTAATTTCGCCAGAAGACAGGGCATAGAGGTGGGAGATTCGCTGCAGCTCACTCTGGACGGAACGGAGTTTTTCGAACAGGTGCGCGGGATCGTGGATCAGCCGGATCATCTGTATTTCATGGTCGACGACACCTATACGGAGCCTGATCTCGGAGCCTATGGCTTCGCGTTTCTGGATTCCGGTGACTATCCCGGAGATACGCTGGTATACGACAGGATATTCATCGACCTGGACACTGTGGACAACCAGATATTCCTTGATGAAAAAGACGAGGCCGAGATAGAGAACGCAAAGAAGCGGATACAGGAAGTGATCAAAAAGACGAGCCTCAGCTTTACACCGAAACAGAAGGAACCGGGCTTTAATTCCGTAAACGCGGATATGGAGTCGGACGAGACTCTTTCCATTGTGTTCCCGGCACTGTTCGCACTGATAGCTCTGCTGGGGATCATGACCACCATGACGAGACTCGTCATGAAGCAGAGGACCATCATAGGTACACTGAAGGCGCTGGGCTTTTCCGGACCTGTGGTGATGGTGCATTTCGTTTCATATTCCGTAGTGGTAGCTCTGGCAGGGGGCATCACCGGGGCTTTGGCGGGCTGGTGTACCATGGGAAAGTATATCCATGACCAGATGAACATGTACTATTCCAATCCCTATGACCGTATGGAGGTGTCTTCCACAGCGGTAGTGATGATGCTTATCATAGCGGTGATGGCGGGAGGCACGAACTATCTTTCCTGCAGGAAGCTCCTGGTACAGAGAGCGTCAGATATACTGAGACCCGAGCCTCCCGTGGTGATGGGAGCCGGTGCTCTGGAGAAGACTCCGCTGTGGAAGAAGCTCGGCTTCGCCACAAGATGGAATCTGAGAGATATCAACCGCAACCGCATGCGTACCGTGGGAGGACTGCTGGGAGTGGCGCTCTGTACCATGCTCCTCTTCACTGCATTCGGGGCAAACGAGCTCATAAAGGCCAATGAAAGCTGGCAGTATGATGATCTGACACCTGCCGGATATACAGTCGGCTTCGCAGAGGGCACCGGATACGGCGGCGTATATGACTATGCGATGCAGTACAAAGGACAGATGGTGGAGAACAGGGAGGCCGAGCTGACCTTTGGGGATATGTCGACGCTGTATAATGTATCGATAGCGGATGAGGGAAACCTGTATCGGTTCGAGAATGCGGACGGGGAATACGTGAAGCTTCCCGACTACGGGATCGCCATGAGCCACAAGGCTGCCGAGCTGATGGGGGTCAAAAAAGACGACATCATCAGATTCAGCTTCTCGGGTGAGCCTGCCGTGTACAGCGCACGCGTGAATCTGATATACAAGAGCCCTGTGGTCCAGGGCATAGCGATGACGAGAAAATACTTAGAGAGTCTGGGAGCCGAGTTTCGCCCCAATGTGCTCTATACGGATATGACGGTACCCCTGTCGTACGTAGTTGACAGGGAGGAAGTGACCAGCGTATTTTCGAAGGAAGCCTACATCAAGTCACTGCGTGCGAGAAAAGCCTCGATGGACACCACGGTGACTTATATCATGGTGATAGCTGTAGTGATCGGTGTCGTGGTCATGTACAATCTGGGTATCATGTCCTTCACCGAGAAGACGAGAGAGATCGCCACACTCAAAGTGCTGGGCTTCCCGACGAAAAAGATCAGGTGGATACTCCAGCAGCAGAATATATTCATTACGGGAATAGGGACCGTGATCGGGCTCATAGCGGGTTCGAAGACACTGGTGTTCATGATGGAACAGATCGATGTCGACTCCGACTTCATGTTCGCGAAGATGAGCATGGTGCCGGCGATCATAGCATTTCTGGTCTCGTTTGTGCTTTCCATAGTGGTAAATGAGATCATTTCTCTGAAAGTCAAGGATATAAACATGGTAGAAGCATTGAAAGGAGTGGAATAAATGAAAAAATTCATAAAGCCTGCCATTATCATATTACTGGTACTGCTGGCGGCCGGAGGAGGACTTTATTACTATCTTTCGCCGGATACGCTGAAGGTGGTGGTCGCAGACAAGGGCACCGTATCGCCCATACTCTCCGGTACCGGAAAGATAGAGGGTGACCGCAAGGTGACGGTGTATTCCGACGTGGCCGGAGTGATAGAAGACAGATATGTGGAAAAAGGAGAGAGGGTCAAGGCCGGCGACCAGCTCGTAGGATACGCCGGAGAGAGCCAGCAGAACAACGTGGATCTGGCCTCTACCGATGTGGAGTACAGCGAGAAGATACTGGATGCAGCCACCGACAACAGGGCGAAGTTCCAGAAGAAATACAACGATGCGGCAAAGCAGATAGAGAACTGCAAGGCTGTATATGCTCTGCTGGAAGTCAAGATAATGTCGATCAATATCAATGATCATGCGAAGGCCTACCAGATCAGAGAGCAGCAGAAGTCCTATCAGAACGACATCTACAAGATGCAGGAGGAGATATCGGAGAAGCAGTCGGATCTGGCCGAGATAGAGGCTGATCTGAAGGCCATGGAGCTCAAGGACGAGGGCTCGAACAAGAAGGAAGTCGATAAGCTGAGAGACAAGTCCAAGGAAAAGCAGGAAGATATCAAGAAGCTGAACGACAAGATCTGCGATGCGCAGAGATCAAGCCTGTGCCTGCCTCAGGAGGCCATGGATCCCGAGACCTTCAAGCAGTATACACTCTATCAGAACGATCTGGATACAGTGACGAGGCTCTGGTCCGAGGCAAGGACCGACAGGGATACGGCACAGTCCATGCTCACGGCTTATCAGGAGATATATGCGGATGAGCAGACCGTAGAGCGCAACAAGCTGTCGCTGAGCCAGGCGGAGAGAGAGCTCGCCAGGGCAAAAAGCGGCACCGTGGCTCCCACGGACGGCATCATCACCAGCTGTCTCGTGGATGCCGGAGCCTATGTGGAGCGCGGAGTTCCCGTATTCGAGATGCAGTCTGATGCCGGCTACAAGGTGAGGATGATGGTCTCGAAATATGATATAGCATCGGTGCGTGAGGGACAGACCGCGGATATCAGGATAGGCAATATGCAGTATACGGGTACGGTGTCCAAGATCAACCAGACAGCGGAGAACGATGCATCAGGAAAGGCGAAGGCCAGCATAGAGATCACGATAGATACGGAAGACGAGCTGATCGTGGGGCTTGATGCGGATGTGACCCTGAAGCTGGAGAATGCAGAAGGGGTGCTGCGTGTCCCTACGGAGTGCATATATAATGACGACGGCGGCTCCTTCGTATATGTGGTTGAGGAAGGAACGGTAGGGAAAAAATACATATCTACCGGCGTGAAGGACAGTGAATTCACCCAGATCGAGGGTCTGGATGAGGGTGCTCATGTGGTGAACGATCCCGGGGCATCCGGACTTGTCGGGGAAGAGGTCGAAGAAGAGATGGTGTAAATTGTGGTTCACGGGCTGACGACATACAATAAATCATTGTGAGTTTCGTTTTGCATAAAAATTGTTTTTAAATAAAAACAATTCAGTTTTCTGATATAATAACCGATATAAATATAGAAGAAAAACAAGCAAAAGGAGACGGGCA
>DNLO01000034.1 GCA_003488445.1 Lachnospiraceae bacterium
GACGAGGTCGTCTGCGAGATAGAGGGCATAGGACGTCTCGTGAATATATGCAGGAAATAAAAAAACAGCCACCGTGAAAACGGTGGCTGCTCTGTGTCGTCCCTGATATCAGACCTGACTGTTGAATATGCTGTTCTGCGCTGCCCTTGCGGCATTGTTCTGTCTCATCATGGCGAGTCCGGCCTGATGTGACATCTCCGCTCTCCTCTTCTTGATAAGCTCCGATGCCATATCGGTATCCTTCACCCGCGACTGGGCTGCCGTGGTATTCTCCACCACATTCTGCAGATTCCTGCTCGAATACCCCATACGGTTCTGCGTGGCTCCCAGAGTCGACCTCTGATCCGAAAGCTTCTTGATCGCATCGTTCACCGTAGTCAGCGCTGCTCTCGCACCCTCGGCTGTGGAGAGGTTCACTCCGTCTATGCCGAGAGACTTCGCATTCATCTGCTCTGTCCTCACTGTGATCCTGTTGCTTCCGGCATTGTCCGCACCTGCCTGTACGTCCGCACTGCCTCCCTCCATGAGATGGAGCTCATTGAACTTCGTGCTGCCGCCTATCCTGTCTATATCTGCCAGTATCTGGTTCGCCTCGTCGTTGACCGCTGCTCTCTCACTGCCCGTCAGAGTGCCGTTGGCTCCCTGTACAGCCAGCTCGTTCAGCCTCTGGAGCATATCTCCTACCTCGTTCATGGCGCCGTCGGCCGTCTGGACCATCGACGTGCCGTCGCCGGCATTGTCTATGGCCTTGTTCAGGCTCTGTATCTGCTTCACCATCTTCTCGGAGATAGAGAGTCCCGATGCATCATCCGCTGATCTGTTGATCTTATTCCCGGAGGACAGCTTCTCCATTGACTTCTGCTGTGCCTGCCTGGACATCTGCAGCGTCCTTGCATTGTTGATCCCGCTTATGTCGTTCTTTACTACCATACCCACCACCATTCTGCGGCTGATCCCGGCCGCTCCGGTACACTGTGATAAATATCTATACATAGATAATGATAGCACACTCCGGTCCGAAATGCACTATCATCTGCTCTACTTTTTATTGTCCACGAAGAAAGGCGAAGTATTGTAAGCCCTTCTCATGTTGGTGGAATACACACTCGCCGCCTGTATGGAGTTTCTGCCTTCCCTCAGCTCTTTCTTGCGCTTCTTCAGAAAGTTCTCCACGTTTATCTTCGACCTGGCCTCCATTGCCTCTATATCGGCCGTCTTCTCCATGATCTGTCTGATGAGATCCTGCAGTCTGAGTATCTCATCCTTATGCGCTTCTTTATTGTTTATCAGCTCATCCCTGACCTTCGCATAGATATTGTCGAAGCCCTCGTCCAGCTTGTTCAGCTCGTCCACCAGGGCTCCCTTTTCCGTCAGGTTCGCATTGAGAGCCTCCATGTCGGGCTTCTCTGCCGTCACTGTCTCTTCCTGCTCCCTGTCCAGCTCTATCACTCTGTCCAGGAGCTCCAGCTTCTTCTCCTGGCTCTCTATCATCATATCTATGTACGCAGATGGCATGTGTATCGCTCCTCCCACTTATCCTTCTCCGACAGCAAAACATCCGGTCCATGCGAGATATCTCTGCCATCGAACCGGATGCCGTTTTCTATATATATCGGTATGCCCCTCGGGCTATATCGGACGTTTATTCGGCTCCGTCGAGCCAGCCCTTCAAGCTTCTGCCGCCTCCGGCATCGCAGGCTGTCCGGCGCGCTTCATGACTTCCTTCCATGTATCCCTGAGGCTCCTCATGTGAGTGATGCACTCGTTCAGGATCTCCGTGTCCTTGGTCATATTGGCCTCATGAAGCCTTCTCAATACATAATCATATATATTATCAAAGTCTTTTGCAACTGCGTACTTGTGATCCAGAGTCATCTTGAACTCGCCTATTATGCGCTCTGCCTTCTGGATGTTCTTGTTTGCTTTGAAGAAGTCCTTTCCGTTTATATCCATAACAGCCATGTTACAGAACTTGATGCATCCGTCATAGAGCATGAGTGTGAGCTCTGCGGGAGAAGCTGTGAGAACCTTGCTGTTCTTATACTGCTGATATGCCACTGCTGCCTTCATATTTGATACCTCCATCATAGCAAGATGTTTTTAATATTTTTTACACTCTATATATCGACAGTGGGGTTCAGAATCTGAACCCCACAAATGTAAAAAATATTAAAAGTTGGATCAGCCGTTTTACCGGCCGGTTCCAAAGAGGCCTGCCAGTGCGTTCTGCTTGGAGTTGACCTTTTCCATAGCCTTCTCCATGGCGGCGAACTTGTCGTACCACTTATCCTCGTAGTCAGACAGATACTGCTCCTCATCCTTCAGATCCTTTTCCAGATCCTCGTATTCCTTCTTCAGCGCCTTGTCGTCATAGAGGCTCTTGAAGCTCCTGTAGTCGCTGCGCGCCATCATGTCGCCGAGCTTGCCGTAGATGTTCTTCGCCAGATTGTTGAAGAAATCCATCGTATCGTCCAGGTTGTTCGTGAGCATGGCACGGAGCTTGTCATCGTTGCCCTTGGTCTTCTCGTCATCGGAGTCGCCGTCTATATGGTAAGCTCCCTTTTCGTTGTCAGCCGCCTCGAAGTACGAGAGGGTGTTGATACCGAAGGAAGCGAGGCTGTAGGTCTTGCCGCTGGAAGTCTTGTATGCCGCTGCCATGCCCTCCTTGAAGGTATTGATCAGCGTGCGGAGATTGTCATCACGGCTGAGCAGGGAATCCTTGATCTTCTTTTCCCACTCCTCCACTTCTTCATCGGACATCGCATCCTTCTCCTCGGAAGTCAGCGGCTCGTAGGTCTTGTTGGGCTTCTCGTTGTAGAGCTTGTCCATCTCATTGATGATCTCGTTGTACTTCTTCAGGAAGTCCTTGATCATATTGTAGGCTCCGTCCACATCCGTGGTGGTGGAGATATTGGTCGTGGTGTAGTTCCTGCCGATCTCATTGCCCTCGTCATCCTTCACGGGAGTATAGTCAGACTCCTTCGTAGCGGTGATGTTGAGGCCGTTTATCTGGAACATGTTGGTGCTGCTCTCATATTCCACATTGTTCAGCTCGATCTTGGCGTTCTGTCCCTTTATGAATCCGCTGCCGGCCTTCTCTGCGGTGATGCCCAGTGCATCCAGCACCGCACGTGACCTCTCGTATGTGGTGAGTCCGCTGCCGTTTGTCTCCGTATCATTTACGCGGTCTCCCTCTGCAGTGCCGTACA
>DNLO01000113.1:0-278 GCA_003488445.1 Lachnospiraceae bacterium
GATTCTACGGTGAGAAGCTGGGCGAACGCGACAACAGGCTCAAGTTCAAACGTCCCAAGGTTGACAAGGAGATCTGAAATATCTCTTATTCATAGGACAAAAGCATCTGCAGGTGCTTTTGTCATCTCTTGCGTGAGGGGCCTGCTCATACTCTTCGTCTGCGATGATATATAAAGGCAAAGCCTGTTGCTGCGATGATACCTGCAGCAGAGATGATCAGGGCGAGCCATGTGTCGGAGTCATATTCGTCCAGGGATGTTCCTTTTATTGCAGGAGAC
>DNLO01000113.1:421-3197 GCA_003488445.1 Lachnospiraceae bacterium
GGACCGGCATTCATGCCTTCTCCGTCTGCTCCCGGCTGCCCGGACATATCTGCCGTTTCAGGCCTGTCTCCGGATCCGGGTCTCTGACCCATCCCGTGCATTCCCCGGCCTCCGTGCGCTCCGGGGACACTGTTTCCACTGATACCGCCGCGAGCGCCTTCCGGCGGCATACCGCCTCCGGGGTTCATCCCGCCGAAGCCTCCGGCGGACACATTCCCGTAAGAAGCAGCGGTATCCTCCGGGGTTATCTCCTCTTCATCATCACCTATGGCCAGACGGTAGGTCTCACCTACTGCCAGTTCCGGACAGCTGATATTAACTGATGAGAAGCTTTGGGGTACTTCGTATGTGAGCAGCACTTTTCCGGATGAGTCCGAAAGCGTCACTGTTGTCCCGGCATCTGCCGGATCCTCCATATTGTACAGGATGGATATCTGATCAGAGCTCTCATCGAACCGTTCCGCCATTGAAGAATTGCCTGCAGCTACCACGCTCCCTCCGCTTATCTTTGCGGTTCCCCCTGCCTCGCTGGCATAGTCCAGAGCGCTGTTGTTGCCGTTATCTGTAAGACTCACTCTCACATCACCGCCGGTGATGATCAGATCCCCGTTGGAGTCGATACCGTCAGCGTCTCTTCCGGAGCCGTTAATTATCGTCAGAGTGCCTCCGCTGATATGAATATATGTCTCCTCTTCGTCGTTCTCTTCACTTTCTGTCTCTATCTCCGGTTTATTCACCGTGTTCTCCATGTCCGGACCGCTCACACCTGACGGCATACTCATTGGTCTGCCGCCCATTCCGAACATGTCCCCGGATCCTCCGTTGGCATTCAGTCCATCATCCTCAGAATAAATCAGGGTGTCTCCTCCGGCCACCTCTATCGTCACAGCCTCTATTCCTTCGTAGCATTCATTGATGGTGAGCCTCCCTCCTTCGATCAGAAACGAGCCGTCGGAATGGATGCCGTCATCGCCGGAGGATATCGAGATATCAGCATCCGTGATCTTCACTGCATCATTTACATGAAGGCCGTCCTCTTTGGCGGTGATGCTGACCTCGCCTCCGGTTATCACCAGATCATCCTTTGATACTATACCGTGCATATAACCTGCTTCGATCTCAAGGCTGCCGCTGCCGTTTATGGTGAGGTCGTCATGTGTGTGT
This sequence comes from Lachnospiraceae bacterium, assembly GCA_003488445.1. GTDB lineage: Bacteria > Bacillota > Clostridia > Lachnospirales > Lachnospiraceae > NK4A144. The sequence goes on from DNLO01000113.1 coordinate 1,586, forward strand.
ATCGCACCGGTCACTTTGTCCGAAACAGCTTCATCGGAATAAGTATCGCCGCATAACAGCCTGTTGTCCGAGCCATCTGCCAGGGTGAGGAATACCTTTTCCGCCTGGTTCACAAGCAGTGCGGCACTGTCAGTGCAGCTGATCTCCACCCCGTCCAGCATGATGTAGACCTTGGACGACTCATACGCATCCACGACTATGCTGCCGTCATTCAGCCTGCCGGTGAATACATACCTGCCGGCACCTGTAATATATACACTTCCATCGTAAGTGTACGCTCCGTTACCTTCTATCTCTGCGGTATCCCCTGACAGCTCTATAAAAGTCGCACCTTCGGTATCCCAGCTGCCGTCCATGTCCTTTGAGGTGAAGTTTTCGGATCCCGTATATGTTTCAGCGTCTTCATCCACTATAGCAGTGATGCCCAGTCTGCTGCCGTTCATGAAAAGTACGGTGAACAGCAGAGCCGCTATGATGATCCCTATGCAGATCCTGTCAATATTCCTGTGAGTGGACATCTATCACCCCATGTAATCCCCGTTGTAGGAGACCAGTACAGCACTTTCGACACCATCCAGTTCGGAGAGTTCATTTATGAAATCGGTGTTCTCATCAGCAAGCCGTACCTCAGCGTTGACCTCTATGCTGCCTTTACGTGCTGTCTTGCTCTTCACCACGCATTTTTTCGTCTTGCCGCTCAGATATTCAAATGCCTTTTTCTCGCTGTCTGACCCGGTGCAATGAATGACGACGATATATGGAGCGACCGTTTCCTTACGGTTGGCAAAGATCATGATGATGATGCCTATGATCACACTGCCGAACACCGCCAGGGGGATCATTCCTGCAGCCAGCACTATACCGGCTGCCAGAGACCAGAACAGGAAAGCGATATCCAGCGGCTCCTTGATGGCCGTACGAAAACGCACGATAGACAGAGCACCGACCATACCGAGAGACAGGACCACGTTGCTGGTCACGGCAAGTATCACGAAGGTCGTTATCATCGTGAGGGCCACCAGAGTCACTCCGAAGCTGGAAGAATACATGACCCCTGAGTAGGTCTTCTTGTATATGAGGAATATGAATACTCCCACTGCAAAGGCCAGCAGCATAGCCAGCACCATATCAAACGGGCTGACGCTTGTTACGTTTTCCAGAAAGCTGGATTTGAAAATGTCACTGAATGTCATATCTTTGTCTCCTTATAATTTTTACTTGTTGATCACAATATGTTTCCCGTATGTTATCCGTATACCCTGCACTGGGCATATTTCGAAAAGGCACCGGAACGGCAGCCTCTGAGCTGTACGGCATCCCGTATGATATCCGGAAGATATGCGTCCCACTTCACCTCCAGTATGATAGGGGCATTGCCTGCCGGCACGGTCACACACCCGGGATCCAGAAGATCCGTACTCTTCAGTCCCGTACGTATGTCATAGTCCAGAGTCACCCTCACATTTCCCGGACTGTAAATGAAGGGCTCCCTTGTGTAATCGACTATCGTCGAGGGACGCAGACCCTGCCAGGTCATTTTGCAGTACAGCTCTTCCAGGAGAGGCCTGCCGCTGTAAAGCATCCATCCGATCTCTCCGTTCACTATCTGCTG
>DNLO01000142.1:0-1077 GCA_003488445.1 Lachnospiraceae bacterium
CTTGTTCGATAAAGTGTTTGCAAATCCCAAATCTTGTGTTAAAATACATGAGTTGCAACGAAATGTAGGTTGATCGATAAGGACATGATATATGGCTGATGAAAAAGAAAACTACGGTGCACAAAGCATAACCGTTCTGGAGGGACTGGAGCCCGTCAGGCTGCGCCCCGGTATGTATATCGGCTCCACAGGGGTAAAGGGGCTGAACCACTGTCTATATGAGATCATGGACAACTCCGTGGATGAGCATCTGGCAGGCTACTGCGACACCATCAAGGTGACACTGGAGGCGGACGGCTCGGCTACCGTAGAGGATAACGGACGAGGCATACCGGTGGGGATGCACGAGAAGGGAGTGTCTGCGGAGCGTGTCGTACTTACCACACTTCATGCCGGAGGCAAATTCGACGGAGCTTCATACAAGACCTCGGGAGGTCTGCACGGTGTGGGCTCCTCGGCGGTGAATGCTCTGTCCAGCTCACTGGATATCACAGTCAAGAGAGACGGAGTGATATCTCACGATCACTATGAAAGAGGCGTACCTACGGTGGAGCTGGTCAACGGACTGCTTCCCGTCATAGGCCGCACCAACAGGACCGGCACAAGGATCAACTTCACACCCGATCCAGAGATCTTCGATACCGTTCGCTTCAAGGCAGACGAGATCAAGTCAAGACTCCATGAGACCGCATATCTCAATCCGGAGCTGACCATCATATACAAGGATCTTCGCGGCAGCGAGCCGGAGGAGATCACATATCACGAGCCGGAGGGGCTGGTGGGCTTTATCAAGGATATGAACCGTAATAATGAGCCCATAAGCGATGTGGTGTATTTCAAGGGGGCTTCCGAGGGGATATCCCTTGAGGTGGCCTTCCAGTACGTGAATGAGTTCCATGAAGAGGTGCTGGGCTTCTGTAACTGCATCTACAATTCGGAGGGCGGCACTCACATCACCGGCTTCAAGGCCCAGTTCACCCAGGTCATGAATTCATATGCGAGACAGCTGGGCATACTGAAGGAGAAGGATGCCAACTTCAACGGCACGGATATCAGAAACGGCATGACGGCCGTAGT
>DNLO01000142.1:1220-1687 GCA_003488445.1 Lachnospiraceae bacterium
AAGATCACCAATGACGAGGTACAGCTCTACTTTGACCGCAATCTGGATACATTAAAAGCGATCCTTGCAAGTGCCGAGAAGGCTGCGAAGATCAGAAAGGCTGAAGAGAAGAGCAAGACCAATCTCCTGACCAAGCAGAAGTATTCCTTTGATTCCAACGGCAAGCTGGCCAACTGTGAGTCACGTGATGCTTCACAGTGCGAGATCTTCATCGTGGAGGGAGACTCTGCAGGAGGCTCTGCCAAAACTGCCAGGAACCGCATGTATCAGGCTATCCTTCCGATACGAGGCAAGATCCTGAATGTGGAGAAAGCATCGATAGACAAGGTGCTGGCAAATGCCGAGATCAAGACAATGATCAATTCCTTCGGATGCGGGTTCTCCGAAGGGTACGGAAATGATTTTGATATATCAAAGCTTCGCTATGACAAGATCATAATCATGGCAGATGCCGATGTGGACGGAGC
>DNLO01000142.1:1793-4422 GCA_003488445.1 Lachnospiraceae bacterium
GAGCTCATCACAGAGGGGCATGTGTATATCGCAATGCCGCCGCTCTACAGGGCACAGCCGAAGAAGGGCGAGCCGGAATATCTCTATGACGACCGGGCCCTGGCAGAGTACAGGAAGACGCATAAGGGTGATTTCATATTACAGAGATACAAGGGCCTCGGTGAGATGGATGCCGAGCAGCTCTGGGAGACTACCCTTGATCCCGAGCGCCGCCGCATGCGCAGGGTATCCATCGATGATGCCCGAATGGCTTCCTCCACCACGGAGCTCCTTATGGGCAATGATGTGGCGCCGAGACGTGACTTCATCTATGAACACGCGCACGAAGCTTTACTTGATGTTTAAGAAATATATCAAACCCTTCACGCCGTACAAAGGACACACTATAAATGCATTGAAGGATCGAAAGGAACAGCATGAATACTGACAGCCGTAACATAATAGACAGCGAATATTCGGACATCATGCAGCAGTCGTATATCGACTATGCCATGTCTGTCATCATATCCCGTGCAATCCCGGACGTGAGAGACGGGCTGAAGCCCGTACAGCGCAGGACTCTCTACGATATGGATGAGCTCGGGCTCAGATCGGACAGACCCTACAGGAAATGTGCACGTATAGTCGGTGATACCATGGGTAAATACCATCCCCACGGAGATTCATCCATCTATGATGCCCTGGTAGTTATGGCACAGGATTTCAAAAAAGAGCAGAAGCTCGTGGACGGTCACGGCAACTTCGGATCCATAGAGGGAGACGGGGCAGCAGCCATGCGATATACCGAGGCCAGGCTCGAGGCAGTCACTGAAGAGGTTTTCCTGAAGGATCTGGACAAGGACACGGTGGACTTCCTGCCAAACTTTGATGAGACAGAGAAAGAGCCGGAGGTGCTGCCGGTAAAGATTCCCAATTTCCTCGTGAACGGATCTGAAGGTATAGCCGTCGGAATGGCCACATCCACTCCGTCACACAATCTGAAGGAAGTAGTGGAGGCAGAGAAAGCACTGATCAAGGATCCGGGGCTGTCCTGTGAGCAGCTGATGAGCTACATTCCCGGGCCTGACTTCCCGACAGGCGGGATCATCACCAATGCATCGGAGCTTCCTGCGATATACGAAACAGGGAGCGGCAAGATCAAGATCAGAGGAAGAGTCAGGGAGGAGAAGGGCAAGAACGGACACAAGCTCCTTGTCGTCACCGAGATACCCTACACCATGATAGGTGCCGGCATAGGCAAGTTTATGTCGGATGTCATCGATCTGGTGGAGTCAAAAAAGACAGGAGATATACTGGATATATCCAATCAGTCCTCAAAGGAAGGCATCAGGATAGTCATAGAATGCAAAAAGGATGCCGATACCGAAAACCTCAAGAACCTTCTCTATACCAAGACGAAGCTGGAGGACACCTTCGGAGTGAACATGCTCGCGGTACACGACGGCAGACCGGAGACTATGGGGCTGAAGGCTGTGCTTTCCGCTCATATCGCCTTCCTGTATCAGCTGAACACCAGGAAATACACCAACATGCTGGAAAAGGAAGAGGGACGCAGGGAGATCCAGGAGGGTCTGATAAAGGCATGTGATCTGATAGATCTGATAGTGGAGATGCTGAGAGGCTCCAAGGACAGGGCTTCGGCGATGAGGTGCCTGACTACAGGTGACACCGCGGGGATCAGATTCAAGTCGAAGATATCCGAAAAAGAGGCATCAAACTTCAACTTCACCGAGAAACAGGCCACAGCCATACTGGATATGAGGCTTGCGAAGCTGATCGGACTGGAGCTCGATGCTCTCATAAAGGAGCATGATGCCACCTTGAAGGCTATCGCCGAATACAAAGATATACTCGACAAGCCTGCTTCCATGAAGAAGAGGATAACCAGAGATCTGGATGAGATAGCGTCAAAGTACGGCTCGGAGCGAAAGAGCGAGATCACAGATGCGGTGACTGTCGCCTACACTGAGAAGCCCGTCGAGGAGATGGATGTTTATTTCGTGATGGACAGGTTCGGGTATGCACGTACCATAGATACTGCTACTTATGACAGGAACAGAGAGACCATCGAGGGGGATGATGCCTCCTTCAGATATGCATTCCTTACGAAGAATACGGGCAGGGTAGGCATCTTTACCAACACCGGAACGCTTCACATCATACGAGTCCTGGATCTTCCTCTGACGAAGCTTCGGGATAAGGGTATACCCATCGACAATCTCAGCAAATTTGACTCTTCCAAGGAGACCTTTGTCTTCCTTGACGATCTCGATGCCGTGGTGAAGTCGAAGCTTGTCTTCATCACGAAGAAGGCCATGATGAAGCTGGTGGACGGGGCAGAGTATGATGTGATGACGAAGAGGACAGTAGCTGCCACATCCCTTTCAGATGATGATGAGCTCTATACGATCAAAAAATACGACGAAGAGATAGACAGGCAGGTGCTCCTGCAGACAGCAGGCGGATTCTTCATACGCTTCTCCATGGCGGAGATACCGGAGAAGAAGAAGGGAGCTGTCGGCGTACGCGGCATGAAGCTTGCGCCGGGTGATGTTGTGGAGGCCGTATACTTCATGAACTTCGCGGATGAGAGAGTCATAGAGTACAAGGGACATGAGATGCCGCTCAC
>DNLO01000172.1 GCA_003488445.1 Lachnospiraceae bacterium
AGTGAGGCCAGGGCAGATACTATCTGCTCGTATCTGGGATCGAAGGGGATGGTATTGCCGTTTTCATCCTCCGCATTGATGAGCTGCAGCACACCTATGATATCCCCTTTCTCGTCATCCATGGGGATGACCAGCATGGAGCCGGTGCGATAGCCGTTTATGGCGTCGTATTTCTGCGCTCCGGCGAAGTCGTACTCGTCGGACTCGTATATATCCGGAATGTTGATCTTTTTGTTGTCTATGGCGGAGCAGGCGCATACATGGGTGCGGACCAGCGGTACCGGGGGAAGGTCGGCATTGCGGCTCTGCTCGGCAGCGGGTATGCCCTTGGACCTGGTGTATACTGTGTGGAAGTTCAGGTGGTCGTCTTCCTTGACATACACCGTGCCTGCATCGCAGTGGCACACTGCCATGGCCTCAAGGAGGATCTTCTGCATCAGCATGTCGAAATCTTTTTCGGCACTGAGATCCAGAGCTATCTCTATCAGTCTGTCGAGGGAATAAATGCTTTCATTGCTCATAGTTCTATAACTTCTCCTTCTCTCGCGTAAGCAACAGTGTCGGATCCGACGACACTCTCCATTTTTCTCATCATCTCGTCAGTATGCCGGGGATCATGGTGGACGAAGCGGATCTGCTTCGCACCGCTCTCCTTCATCACCCTGAGCCCCATACCGGCCGTGGAGTGGCCGAATCCTTTCTTCTTCTCGTATTCCTCGTCTGTATACTGGGCATCGTATAGGAGCAGATCGGTACCTTCTGAGAAGGAGACCAGCTCGTCCAGACTCTCTATCTCGTGCTCGTAGTCCGTGGCATACACCAGGGAGCGGTCCTCATGGGTGACGCGGAACAGGGTACAGCCTCCGGGGTGGTGGGACTCCAGCAGATCTATATGGATATCACCGATCGAGAAGGGATGTCTTATATCGTGGCACACCACGTCGGACTCGTAGTCAGCGACACGCAGGGGCCAGAGCGGAGGGGAGATCATCCGGTCCAGCTGCATGGTGGTGCTGAGTCCGTTCCTGTTCGCTGCGTAGATGTCGATCTTGCAGCCCGGCTCGTAAAGATACGGAAAAAACGGAAGACCGCCCAGATGATCCATATGAGGGTGGGAAATGAGGATCGATATGCGCCGGTCTCCGAGATCGGGAGAATTCATGATGCCGGTGCCGGCATCTATGAACACAGCCTCTTTGTCAGTTTCTACCAGCACACAGGAGGTGGCGCCTCCGAATTCCTGTACATCTCTGCCGGAGGTGGCTATTGAGCCTCTGGCACCGAGTATGGTTACCTTCATTAACTGATCCTCTTTTCCGTAGAATTATAGTGTATAATGAAACATCATATCACGGATCATACAGGCAGGTGAGAAAAAAATGTCAAAGCTTTATTTCAGATACGGGGCCATGGGCTCGTCCAAGACCGCCAATGCGCTGATGGTAAGATACAATTACGAGGAAAAAGGCAAGAACGCCGTGCTTCTTAAGCCTGAGCTGGACAGCAGGGAAGGTGAAAGGGTGGTGCGGTCCAGGATGGGACTGGAGTATCCCTGCGAGTATGTGGAGGAATTCCTGGAGCGGACAAAGGACAAGAAGGACTGGAGCGACATCGATGCCATAGTGGTGGATGAGGCCCAGTTCCTGAGCAGGGAGCAGGTGGAGAGGTTCTCGGATATAGTGGACTACGGGGGAGTGCCTGTCATATGCTACGGCCTGCGTACTGATTTTTCCAGCTCACTCTTCCCGGGATCTGCGAGGCTCATGGAGCTCGCAGACAAGATAGAGGAGATACCAACGGTGTGCTGGTGCGGAAAGAGAGCGCATTTCAATGCACGTATAGCTGGCGGAAAGATAGTGCGTGAGGGTGAGCAGGTCTATATAGGAGCGAACGAGAGCTATATATCCCTGTGCCGCAGGCACTTCAAAGAGGGTAAGCTGCACTGATACAGGTGGAAAAGGAGAGAGATGGAAAAGTCGGTAAAGAACAGGAATAAGATGCTGAAGCAGCTGGGGATCACTGTCCTGGGAGCTGTGGCCGTGATGCTGCTCTTCGGAGTGTGGGGGATCACGGGAGACTTCGACAGATGGGCGCAGGATATGCTCTATCAGACGCCGGAGGCTCTGGACGGGGAGATCATAGTCATAGGTATAGACGATAAGACCCTGGATGAGCTGGGACCGTACAACAACTGGGACAGGACCGTGATGGCATCGGCACTGGAGAGACTGGCGGCAGATCCGGATACGAAGCCCGCGGTGGTCGCTATAGATACGCTGTATACCGGAGAATCGACACCGGAAGCTGATAAAAGGCTGGCAGATGCCGCGGCGAAGCTGGGATGCGTGGTGACGGGCTCTTTCGCATCGGTGGGGACCGCTGCGGTAGAGGGTGAGGACGGACACATGCACTATGAGTCCAATGTGGTCTTCGACTATTCGGAGCCCTATGAGGCGCTGAAGAAGGTGACAAAACAGGGACACATCAATGCAATGGTGGATAACGACGGTATCCTGCGCCATGCGCTGCTGTATGTGAAGCCTGAAGGAGAGAAGGTCTACTCCATGGCCTACACTGTGGCTTCGCTCTATGCTTCGCTTAAGGGAGAAACGGTGGCGGAGCCTGTGACGAAGAGCGGTTATTTCTATGTGCCCTTCTCCGCGAGACCCGGGGGATATAATGACGGATACTCTCTTTGCGACCTGATAAACGGAGAGATGGATCCTGATTCATATGCGGGCAAGGTAGTGTTCATCGGACCCTATGCGGTGGGACTGCAGGATGCGTATTTCACCTCCATAGACAGAGCGGAGCAGATGTACGGCGTGGAGTATCAGGCGAATGTGGTGCAGGCCGTGCTGGAGGGTGACTACAAGAAGGAAGCGAAGGATCTGCCTCAGATACTGATAATGTTCCTCATCTGCGGTCTGGCCTTCTATATCTTCCAAAAGACGGACTTCAAGATATCCACTCTTGTGATGGTCCTGCTGGCAGCGGCCGGGTTGGGGGCGGCGTGGCTTATCTACGGCATGGGATATGTGGTGCATGCTGTCTGGATACCTGTGGGGGTATTTGTTCTTTATCTCGTATCCATAGCTATGCGCTACGTGAGATCGGTGATCGAGAAGCAGCAGGTCACAAAGACCTTCGAAAGATATGTGGCGCCGGAGATCGTGCGTGAGATCATGAAGGAGGGGACCGAGAATCTCTCTCTTGGAGGCAAGCTGTGCGATATCGCGGTTCTCTTCGTGGATGTGCGAGGCTTCACGACGATGTCCGAGAGGCTGGATCCGGAGAAGGTCGTATACATCCTGAACAGGTATCTGACCATGGCCAGCGACTGTGTGGAGCGCAACAAGGGTACACTGGACAAGTTCGTGGGAGATGCGATGATGGCTTTCTGGGGAGCGCCTCTTCCGCAGGACGATGCGATATACAACGCTGTTCATACGGCATGGGATATAGTCACCGGTGCAGCCAGGGTATCGGATGAGCTGAAGGATGAGATCGGCGAGGAGCTGAACGTGGGAGTGGGCGTGCATTTCGGACCTGCAGTCGTGGGAAATATGGGAGCCGAGAAGCATATGGACTACACGGCCATAGGAGACACGGTAAACACTTCGGCGAGACTGGAGGCAAACGCGCCCAAGGGAACTGTCTATATCAGCAGGGTAGTGGCGGATGCGCTGGAGGGGCGGATCACCTATACTTCGCTTGGAGATACAGTGAAGCTGAAGGGCAAGGCGGAAGGATTCGAGGTGCTGAAGCTCGAAAGCATCACATAACGGAGTCAGGGGGGAGTCAAAGGGGACGGTTCCAATGGCGTTAAGTTAAGAAATCAGTCCTCAGTATGACCAGTATCCAAGATCGATTTCCGTAACAGGAGATCGATCTTTTTTAAGTTAAAATAAATAAAAAAAGCCCAGAAAGTACTTGACAGGGCTTTGAAAATGTGCGGCCGCATTAACTGCTTATGCAGTTAATGCGGCCCCTTTGATCAGTAAGTGTCGTCGTTGTTCACAGA
>DNLO01000096.1 GCA_003488445.1 Lachnospiraceae bacterium
GCGGCAGAGAATGAAGCAGATATAGTGAATTATCTGTCGAAACGGACCTACAAGGGACCTGAAGAGACGGATAGTGACTATGAGAGCGATATCCCGGATGAGCTCGTCACCATAGAGAGCCCGGCAGAGCGCATGGAGCTTTTCACAGGGGACTGTCCTCTTGCGAGAGGCTGCTGGGACAAGCTCTTCAGGAGAGATTTCGTGGAGGAGAACGATCTTCTCTTTGCCGAGGGAGTCTACGACGAGGAGAGTCTCTTTACCATACCTGCCTACATGAAGATGAAGAGGGTGTTTTTCCTGAATAAATATCTGCACCGGTATTTCCAGAATCCGGTGAGTACCTCTTACAATCTGGCTGTAAGTCTCAGGCGGAGGGATGACAATGCGAAGGTGTGGCTTGCGACCTGTGAGAGGCTCAGAGCTGACGGGTCGCTTGCGGAGAATCCCGAGCTCGTGGAGAGGTTCTTTGTCATCAACTATTTCGTCAGATCCTTTGTGTATGCTGCCCAGAGGCATATTCCCTTCGATGCACCGACGGTATGTGCCATGCAGGACAAGGTGAGAGAGCTCTTTCCTGATTACAAAAATAACAGAAGCCTCCGGGGCGGAGGCTTCTATACTGAGGCGTTGAAATTCATGGATATTCCCGTGAATGATGCCAACATCGATTCTTTTAATGCGGCCTGGGAACAGATAGTCGCGGCCTTCGGAGAGGATCTGTAGTTCTTATTCCTCTCCTTCTTTTACCAGAGGAGCATATTCCTTCTGGATATCGGGATTGTAGGAGAGCAGTGGCTCTATATCCTTTCCGTTTATCCTTCTTTCCACATAGTTGTTCGTTAGCTTGATCACGAGCGGCGTGAGTGAGAGCACACCGATCAGGTTGGGGATCATCATGAGACCGTTGAAGGTATCCGAGATATCCCAGGCAAGGGAGGATGTCATGATCGCTCCCGAGATCATCATCAGGACGAAGATGACCCTGTATACCTTGGCGCCATTCACTCCGAAGAGGTACTCCACGGCCTTGGAGCCGTAGTGAGACCATCCGAGTACGGTGGTGAAGGCAAAGAGCAGCACTGCGATGGCTACGAACCACTCTCCGGGCTTGCCGAAGATGTTGCCGAAGGCCCTGGCTACAAGAGTGGCATCATCGGTCCCTTCCTTTACCAGTCCTGTAGTGAGATCGATGGCTCCGGAGGAGAGTACCACTACGGCTGTCATGGTGCAGACCACCATGGTATCTGCGAAGACCTCGAAGATACCCCAGAGTCCCTGCTTCACCGGCTCCTTTACATTGGAGTTGGAGTGTACCATAACGGAGGAGCCGAGGCCGGCCTCGTTGGAGAAGACGCCTCTCTTGCATCCCTGGGTGATGACCTGGGATATGGCGACTCCTGCGGCACCGCCGGCAGCTGCCTTTATTCCGAAGGCGAACTTGAAAATGGAGGCAAACATCGGACCGATGCTTCCTATATGTATGAACATGATGATAAGTGAACCTATCACATAGGCTATGGCCATGAAGGGTACCACCTTCTCGGCGAAGGATGCGATACGCTGCAGTCCTCCTATGATGACGAAGCCTCCTATGATCATCAGAGTGAAGCCGATGGCCCAGTTAACGAAGGATACGCCTGCGATCTCCGAAGCGGAGATGTCGCTGAAGAAAGCAGACTTGATATTGAGGGTGATCTTGTTGATCTGTCCCATGTTGCCTATACCGAAAGAGGCAAGTATGGCAAATATCGAAAAGAGCACCGCGAGCACTGAGCCCACCTTCTTGCATCCCTTGTAGGAGCCGAGGCCGTCCTTAAGATAGTACATGGCTCCGCCCGACCACTCGCCCTCGGCGTTCCTGCGGCGGTAGTAGATGCCGAGGATGTTCTCCGAGAAATTGGTCATCATACCGAGGAAGGCTGCTATCCACATCCAGAAGACCGCCCCGGGACCTCCTATACATATGGCGGCCGAGACACCTGCGATGTTGCCGGTACCTATGGTGGCGGCAAGTGCGGTGCACAGAGCCTGGAACTGAGAGACTGATCCGGAGTTCCTTCCCAGCTTTTTGTGTGTGTCTTTGCGAAAGACGGATCCGATGGTCTTGATCCACCAATGCTTCAGATGAGTGATCTGGAAGCATTTCGTGATGACAGTCGTGATAAGACCGGTGCCGAGAAGCAGGACCAGACCGATCCTGACCCAGACAAAGCTGTTTATCGCGTCGTTTACGCTGGTTATCTGATCTACGATGCTCATACCTGATTTCCTTTCAAAATAAAAGAGCTCAAACACGTGGCTTTTGCCACTCTGAGCCCCATTGCTTACATTGTTAAATACTACTTGGAGAGAGCGGATTTGTCAAGAGAGCGCGGCGCCGGATGGGTGAAAACCCAAATAATCATACGACTAAAGATGTCTGTCCACTATATATAGTTTTGTGGTACAATTAACTCTGTATGAGAAACTATGTGAGCACGATAATCTTACTGGTCATTTTGATGTGGACACCGATGCTCTTCGTGTATGCACCGGAGGGACGTACGGCCAGT
>DNLO01000044.1:0-174 GCA_003488445.1 Lachnospiraceae bacterium
TTCGGAGTCCTTGCAACGAATCTGACCATTCCTGAAACAAGCAGTACATCCCATACAGAAACCCGGGCCATCTTTGGGAAGATAATATTCCGTGATTTCCGAATCGTCTCTGAACTGCTCTAAAAAGATTTCCTTCATTCTGTATGTAACACCGCGTTTTTCGGTTCCATTGAT
>DNLO01000044.1:342-3518 GCA_003488445.1 Lachnospiraceae bacterium
ACCTGCTCCCCATATACGGTACAGCATGTAGTACAGCCTGCCCCTTTCCCTGCGAAGACCGGCCAGCAGAGCCTTCTCATTGGCAGAGGCGATACCCAGCATCTCACTGTCGGCTGTCCTTCCGGCATAGCGTACTCTCTCCATACATTCGGTGAACCTCAGGTCCCCGGCGGGAATATCTGCTCCGGCTCTCTCCCTGAACTCCTGCAGTGTCTCGGCAGATCCTTCGGTGTATCCCATGGCCTTCAGTATCCTCATATTTCTCCGGCACAGCACCTCGAACTTCCTGTCCTCCGGCATCCTCTCATATCTTCTCCTTGAGAGCATCCTGTCCGTCAGCGTGAAGCATATGAGAAAGACCAGACACAGCAGCAGCGGCAGGACTATGACACCCGGCTCCGGATGCCTTCCTTCTCCTTCATCTTCTCCTTCGAAAGCCTCGTCACCGGATATGGTAACGTCCGGTTTTTTATCATATATGGTATGTACGCTCTCCTTCTTCCTGCTTCCCGTCCCCCACGAGGAGCTCCTCTTCATACCGGGGGTAGGCTCGAAGGAGAGCCACCCTACACCGTCTATATAGGCCTCAGGCCAGGCATGGGCCATGTCCGATGTCACTGTGACTGTGCCCCGTACGGGGTCTGCCACCCTGAAGCCCTGTACATATCTGGCAGGTATCCCCATGCTGCGTGCCATGAGGACGAAGGCCGTGGCAAAGTGGCTGCAGTAGCCCTGCCTGCTCTCAAAGAGAAGATAGTCCAGATACCCGGCCTCGCTGTCCACCTCATCCGGCAGACCGCCCGATGCGGTAGAGTAGCTATAGGCTCCCAGCAGGCTCTCAAGCCTCTCCAGCCTCTCCAGATCCCCGTTGCAGCCGATCGTGGCCTCCTCCAGATACTCCTTTGCTCTGTCAGAGATCTGTGTCTTTGGCAGGCAATAGCGGTATATCCTGCTCCTGTACTCAAGGTATTCCTCTGTCTGTTCAGGCTTCACGGACATGGTCATCTCCCTGAAGCCGTCCTGCTCCTGATTCATCCGGTAGTAAGAAAGACTGAAAGAGCTCCCGTGACTCAGTCTCTTTTTTGAGATCAGGTCTCCGCCCTTTTGGACATACCCTGGTTTTTCCGGTCTCACAGTCCCGGGGAGCATCTTCAGTGGGGCAAACAGGTATCTTGTACGAAACTCCAGATAGTCGATCCCTATATCCGTCCTCTTCAGATAGTCCGAAAGCCCCTCCGGATCGTATGCCTTGACGGCACCCAGGGTCTCCAGTGTGTCCTTTATCCTGTCATTATTCTCTCCGGTGTACGACGAAGTCCACTCTCTCCCGTCGAAGGTGTCGAAGGTCTTGCCTGCGAGGTATACAGCCTCCGGAGCCTCCCCTTCGCACCTGAGCGTCATCACGTTCTCCGTCTTTCTCTCCAGGCTGCCGGCAAACCCCGACTCATCCGAGAAGCCTATCACTGCACCGTAGTCCTCATCCTTGAAGTGGATAAGGTCCGCCGTCCGTCTGGCGAGCTCCTCAGCTCCTTCGCAGATGCGCTTCACGAATCCCCAGTCGTAGGGTCTGTCAGATGAGGGTAAAAGATATACAGCTATGCACACGAGCAGCAGGAACGGCACAAGTGATACGATATGCCCCTTTCGGTCCGTATACCCGCTCTTGTCCCAGTACAGCTGCACCTCCTCTGCGGCAGAGGAGAGCAGCGGCAGGAATATGAGAGCCAACACAGCCTTCCCGCCTTCCGCACCGCGCAGCATCATGATAAGCAGCATGAGAATGAGCAGCAGAGAGAAGCCCCTTCTCACCCATATGTATCTCGTGATGAGACGGCACAGGAGATAGCAGGCGATGCCTGTCAGCGCGATCCACAGTATCCAGCTGCAGCTGATCAGGAATCCGGCCCGTTCGTCTTTCTCCCGGATCAGCACTATGCCTGCAGCTATAGCGGTGAGCATTCCCGGTATCAGGTACTTGACCCTGCTTTCAAAGTACCGCATGGCGAGGCAGATGCCGACTGTCAGCATCATGACCATATATCCGGCAGGCCCCGGTGCGGAAAGGCCCGCGTAAGACTCTGCTGCGTATACTGCCGCCACACCGACGGGGATCATGTATATCAGGTCGTAGAGCACGGATATCATCACAACACCTCCCTTATGTCGGTGTCAGTGGATATGCTGAGTACCCTGAGTCCCTGCCCGGCCGCAACCGGCGCTTCGGGCCTGCTGCCTATGATATATGCCGTCACCGGCACATTGTTCTCGTTCAGCATCCTTGCAAGCTCCATGGCCTGCGTCGACCACTCTGCCAGCACCATGAATACCATGCGCGAGCCGTATAGCCTGCTGTCTCCCGCCATAAGCTGCATCAGGCGGCTTTCTTCGTTCCCGCTGCCGTATCTTACTGCAGATACAGCCTCATAGTAGGCGTCGAACTGCTCCAGACCTCCCACGTACAGATCTTCCGGCTCTCCCTCCAGATATATCGTCCTCGACCTGATGCCTTTGCCGGCGAAGTAGACCGCCAGCGCCAGTACCACCTCGAGCATCTTGTTCTCAAGAGGCAGATATACGGTCTGTTCCCCGCTTCGGCGCTCGGTACCCAGCAATATGCTGATATCCTCCTGCTCCTCCCCGGTCTGTTCGCGTACCATCAGCCTGCCGCTTGCGGCACTGGCCTTCCAGTTCATGCGTCTGACATCATCCCCGGGTATGTATTCCCTTACCGTCACGTCCGGCTGGGAAGGGTTCACGGAGCTGTCTCTTGTCATGATGTTCGAAATATCCACGCTCTTCAGCTGCCCCGGCTCGATCAGATCCGGACGCACCACCACCCTCATGGTCTCGCGGTTGCGGTAGGATATCTGTATCAGCCTGAAGAAGTCCTGCATCTCCACCTGTTTGAGACCCACCTCGTACTCACCGCGGTATCTGCAGATCAGTTCTGTTTCCTTCCTGATGCCCGTCCCCGGAAGCAGCTCGTATTCTATGCCGTCATCCAGCCCGTTGATAGTGGAAAATGATGAGAAAAACCTGATACGGATCCCTGCGAACCCGAAATAACTCTCGTTTTTTAATATGAAATAGAAGGGAACAGCGTGATTTGCCGCGAGCCATTTGGTGCCCGCTTCCTGATATATCCTGAAAAACGCCACGACAAAGAGAAGATATAC
>DNLO01000099.1 GCA_003488445.1 Lachnospiraceae bacterium
GACGGCAAGGCACGCACTCTTGAGGAAGTGGGACGTCAGTTCAATGTCACCCGTGAGCGCATCAGGCAGATAGAGGCCAAGGCACTCAGAAAGCTGAGACATCCTTCGAGATCCAGGAAGCTGAAGGACTATCTCGAGTAAAGACTGAAATGGTACTCTCCCGGAGACTTGAGGTCATTGCTTCGATGATATCACCATGTCCCTCTGTCACCGATATCGGTACTGACCACGGATATCTGCCGATATGGCTCGTGGAGCACGGGATATGCGATCATGCCGTGGCGGCTGACGTACGGAAGGGGCCGCTGGAGACAGCGGAGAGGAACTGTCTGGAGCACGGGATTGGAAAAGACCGTATAGAGCCGGTACTTTCAGACGGTCTGAAGGATATCACACCGGGTGAGAACAGTGCGAAGGAGACCCTGGTCATAGCCGGGATGGGCGGAGAGACTATCGTGGATATCCTCTCAGGTGAGCCCGCAAAGGCACATGCGTACGGTGCTTATATCTTTTCTCCCCATACGAAGCATGAGGAGCTTCGCAGATATATGGGCAGGGCCGGATACAGGATCACCGGTGAGCGTTATCTCACGGATGCCGGAAAGCTGTATGTGGTCATCAGTGCAGTCAACGGAGAGGATGCCTGTGTGACAGATGCCGACTATCGTTTCGGCCCCTTCATAGACGAGGCGATAAAGGACATGGAGATATACGGGATCCTTCAGAGCAGGTACGAAGGGCTGGAGCGGATGCTCGGTACGGCAGGGCTTCCCAAGAGCAGGGCCCTTGAGATAAGAAGAGAACTTGAAGCATACAAAGAGGTATTGAAGCTGTGATACTTAAGGATTTCATAGGCATAATGAACGGGCTTGCACCTGTGCAGTTTTCCGAAGGATGGGACAATCCCGGACTGCTGGTAGGGGATGCCGACATGGATATATCCAGGGTGTATATCGCACTGGATGCCACCAGTGAAGTGATCGAGGCTGCGCATGATGCGGGAGCGGATCTGATCCTTACCCATCATCCTCTGATATTCAAGCCGGTAAGGCATGTGTCAAGCGATGACTATGTGGGCCGCAGGGTCATGAAGATCCTGTCCTGCGGCATGGCGCTTTTTGCCATGCATACGGATTTCGATGTGACCTGTATGGGGACGGAGGCTGCGACGAGACTGGGGCTCATCGAGTCCAAGGTGCTGGAGCCTACAGTCAGTGAGGATTACGGACTCGGAGCCTTCGGATATCTGAAGGAGGATCTGAAGCTGAAGGAGCTGGCAGAGAAGGTAAAGGATGACTTTGAGGTAGATCATGTCACGGTCTACGGTGACCCGGAGAGCACCATGGTAAAGGTAGCTGTTTTACCGGGGTCCGGAGCCTCCGGGATAGATGCCGCCTGCATGGAGGGCTGCGATGCTCTCATTACCGGGGATATCAGTCATCACGACGGTACTGACGCTCTCGAAAAGGGGATAAGCATCATAGACGCAGGACATTACGGTATAGAAAAGCTGTTCATAGGATTCATGTACAGATTCATCGGTGATAAGATAAAAGAGATAGAGGCTGTAGAGGATAAGACAGGAGACAAGGCATGGCTGATATGATCAAACTGAATTACAGAGGTACGGAGTACGAGTATCCGAAGGGAACAACCTATGCGGATATTTCAAAGGATTTCCAGAAAGACTATGCTTCACCCATAGTGCTGGCTCTTTTCAACGGCAAGCTCAGGGAGATCTTCCATACTGCGGAGGAGAGCGGCAGGATCGATTTCGAGGATCTGTCGGGACACTCGGGACACAAGGCATACAAAAGATCTGCCTGCCTGCTCCTGATCAAGTCCTTCTATGATGTGATCGGCCGGGAGTCCGTGGAGAGACTCAAGGTGGAGTTCTCCATCGGTCCCGCTTATTACTGCTCCTACAAAGGGAAGACACCTCTGACCGAGAAGCTGGTGAATGATGTGAAGGCCAGGATGAGGGAACTCGTGGAGGCAGATACCCCCATAGAGAAGGTATCCTACCCTCTGGAGAAGGTCAGGAAGATGTTCCACGAAGACGGGATGTTAGATAAAGAGAAGCTTTTCAGATATCGCAGATCCGATAAGGTTAACATCTATTCTCTTGAGGGCTTCAAGGACTATTTCTACGGATATATGGTCCCGAGCTGCGGTTATATCAAGTACTTCGATCTATTCCTTTACGACGGGGGCATGATGCTGCAGCTTCCGGAGAGGAAGGCACCCGAGGGTGTTCCTGCTTTTAAGGACAGTCCCAATCTGTACAGGACCATGAGAGAGGCGTCCGACTGGGGTGCCATGATGGGTATAGAGACCGTCGGATCCCTGAACGATGCCATATCGAACGGAGAGATGAATGAGGTGATCCTGGTGCAGGAGGCTCTGATCGAGAGCAGGATAGCGAAGATCGCCGAGGATATAGTGAGCAGAGGCAACGTACGCTTCGTGATGATCGCGGGTCCGTCTTCATCAGGCAAGACAACCTTCTCACACAGGCTTTCCATAGAGCTCAGGGCACACGGCATGAGGCCTCATCCTATCGAGATAGACAATTATTTCAAGAACCGTGAGGACACTCCGAAGGACGAGAACGGAAATTACGACTTCGAGTGCCTCGGTGCCATAGACGTGGAGGGCTTCAATAAAGACATGAATGCCCTGCTTGACGGACAGACGGTGGAGCTGCCCAGATTCAACTTCAAGGTGGGGCAGAGAGAGTACAAGGGTGACTTCATGACACTCGACACGTCGGATGTGCTGGTGTGCGAGGGCATACACGGACTGAATGACGAGCTGTCTCATTCCCTTCCGAAGGAATCAAAATACAAGATCTATATCAGTGCACTCACTACCCTGAACGTGGACGAGCACAACCGTGTGCCTACCACGGACGGCAGGCTGATGAGGCGTATGGTGAGAGATTTCTATACCAGGGGTTCGTCTATCTCAAGGACTCTGGGGATGTGGTCATCGGTGCGCAGAGGAGAGGAGAAGTTCATCTTCCCCTTCCAGGAGAGTGCGGATGCCATGTTCAACTCCGCCCACATCTACGAGATAGCAGCTCTCAAGCCTTTCGTGGAGCCGCTGCTCTTCGGTGTCACCGAAGATGACCCGGGCTATCAGGAGGCAAAGAGACTGTTGAAGTTCCTTCAGTATTTCCTTGCCATAGACACTGCCCGCATCCCCCATAACTCAATAATCCGCGAGTTCATCGGCGGCTCGATCTTCTGATCTAAGGAGTCACCGGGGACGGTTCTCATTGACTCATTTTTCAGCTGACATTCTGCGGCAGACGGCGA